>JAPLGY010000103.1 GCA_026389955.1 Caldilinea sp.
AGAGCCGACAGCAGAGCCGACAGCAGAGCTGACAGCAGAGCCCACGGCAGAGCCCCCGGCAGAGCCCACGGCAGAGCCGACAGCGCAGCCCACGCCAGAGCCGACAGCGCAGCCCACGCCAGAGCCGACAGCGCAGCCGACAGCGCAGCCGACAGCGCAGCCCACAGCGCCGCCCACGGCGCAGCCCACGGCGCAGCCGACAGTGCCGCCCACGGCGCAGCCCACGGTGCAGCCCACGGTGCAGCCCACGGTGCAGCCGACAGTGCCGCCCACGGCAGAGCCGACAGTGCAGCCCACGGCAGACAATTCAGCTGGCGGCGGAGGTTGAAGGGGCAGGGTGGCCCCTGCCCATCTCTTTTCCCACACAGGGTCTTCAAGTTTGACCGATACCCAGAGGGGCGGTATAATAGACTGTATTTTGCATCTGCCGTCTATGTGATGCGGCTGTAGGTTTGGCTGCGTTCCACAAGGTCGGTGAAGCAGCGGGTAAAAAAGATGGGTCGAAACGAGTCATCGTGTTTGAAAGCTTAACGGACAAACTACAAAGCGTCTTTGACAAGCTCGCGACCAAAGGCAAGCTCACCGAAGCAGACGTCAACGCTGCCATGCGGGAGGTTCGCCTTGCGCTTTTGGAAGCCGATGTAAATTACAAAGTTGTCAAAGAGTTCATCGACCGTGCCAAGGTCCGTTCGGTCGGGGTTGAGGTGATGGAGAGCTTGACTCCTGCGCAGCAGGTCGTCAAGATTGTCCACGAAGAGCTGATCGACCTGCTGGGGAAGCCGGCGCCTCTCAACACATCGGGGCAGCCTCCCCACGTGGTCATGCTGGTTGGGCTGCAGGGTGCTGGGAAGACGACGATGGCGGCCAAACTGGCGTTGCGGCTGAAAAAGAATGGACAACGTCCGCTGTTGGCTGCGGCTGATATCTATCGTCCTGCCGCCATCAAGCAGTTGGAAGTGCTTGGGGCTCAGATTGATGTGCCGGTCTACAGTGCTGGCACCCAGACGCCTGCCCCGACGATTGCCAAGGATGCCCTCAAGCTGGCCCGCGAAAAAGCCTACACGGTGCTCATTGTTGACACCGCAGGTCGTCTGCAGATCGACCATGCGTTGATGCAGGAATTGGAGCAGGTGCGCATGGTGGTGCGCCCCTCCGACATTTTGCTGGTCGTGGATGCGATGACGGGGCAGGAAGCGGTCAATGTGGCGGAGGGGTTCAACACCCGGGTCCCTTTGACCGGGCTGATCATGACCAAAATCGACGGGGACGCTCGTGGGGGAGCGGCTTTGAGCGTGCGCCAGGTCACTGGGGTGCCGATCAAGTTTTTGGGCACCGGCGAAAAATTGCCTGATCTGGAAGCTTTTGAGCCGGAGCGTCTGGCTGGGCGAATTTTGGGAATGGGGGATGTGCTGACCCTGATCGAACGTGCACAGGAGCACATCAGCGAAGTCGACGCGGCTGCGATGGAAAAGCGGCTGGGGGAAGGACAGTTTGACTTCGAAGATTTCTTGGAACAGCTCAAGCAGGTCAAGCGTCTGGGGTCGATCACAGATCTGCTCGGCATGATTCCAGGGATGAATCGGTTTGCCAAAGAGCTTGACCCTGCGGAGGCGCAGAGCGGCCTCAAAAAGACCGAAGCCATCATCAGCAGCATGACGTTGCAGGAACGGCGGCAGCCGGATCTGCTCAACGCCAGCCGTCGAAGACGGATCGCTGCCGGGAGCGGAACGACCGTTCAGGATGTCAACCAACTGGTCAAGCAGTTCCGAGAGATGCAAAAAATGATGAAACAGCTGGGGATCATGGGCAAGGGCAAAAAAAACAAACGCAGAAAGGGCCATCCCAGCTCTGGCCAACGAGGAAATTTTTTGCCGTCTGCGCTCAGCGACCTCTTGGGGGGGCGTTGAGCGAATTTGGGTTGTCCGCACGAGTGTAGTTTGATTGACACGCAAGGAGATCTTTTACCAATGGTTCGTATTCGTCTGCGCCGCATGGGCTCCAAAAAAGCGCCTTTCTACCGTATTGTTGTGGCTGACAAGCGCTCGCCGCGCGATGGCCGTTTTATTGAGAACATCGGCACCTACAACCCGCACACCCAGCCTGAGACTGTTGAACTGAAGATGGAGCGGGCGACGTACTGGTTGGGTACGGGTGCCCAGCCCAGCGACGGTGTGATTCGCATTTTGCAGCGTTTGAACCTGGTAGATGCCCAAGGCAGACCTGCAGCGGGCTCTTTGGCCAGCAACGCAGCGGTTGCCTGAGCCGGTCACAACGATGGAAGATCTAGTCCGTTTTCTCGCCGAATCACTGGTTGAAGAAGCTGAACAGGTACGTGTCTCCATCAAAGAAACCCGACGGGAGACAATCGTCAAACTGCGGGTGGCCCAGCCTGATGTGGGGCGTGTGGTGGGGCGCAACGGCCGTGTGGCCAATGCGATGCGTTCTCTGCTGGAGGTCGCTGCGCGCCACCATCGAAAGCCCGTGCTGCTTGAAATCGACTGACGGAACTGCCCACCTGGGGGTGCCAGGTGGGTTTGTGTGTTGTCGGTCTGTCCGACAGGAGCTTGTCTAAGACCCGATGCCCAATCAGCCTCATCCGGCTTCAGCGGTGGGTCGAAAGCCCAGCCAGCTCTATCGTATCCGCAACCAGGCGGTGCGCGTGCCAGACGGCTACATGGCGGTCGGTCACATCGTGGGGGTGCACGCGCTGCGCGGCGAAATCAAGCTGGAGCCTTACACGGATTTTCCAGAACGGTTCGTGCCCGGCGAGCTGTTTTGGATGGGTGAGGAGCTGGCCAAGATGGAGCTGGCCAGTGTGCGCAGCCACAAAAACGTGCTTTTGTTGCGTTTTGTGGGCATCGAAGATCGTTCGGCTGCGGAACGGCTGCGTGGGCAGTGGCTTTTTATCGAGGAAACAGAGGCTGTCTCGTTGGAAGAAGGCTCCTACTGGATCCACGATCTGCTGGGGATGCAGGTGACAGACACGTCTGGAAACCTGTTGGGTCGGGTAGTGGAGGTGCTGGCCACAGGGGCGAACGATGTCTATGTCGTGCGCCCAGCGGACAGTGAGCGTCAGGAATTGCTGCTTCCAGCCATTCCTGAAGTAATTCTTGCCGTCGATCTGGCGACCCGTACGATGCGGGTTCAGCTGCTGGACGGGTTGGTGGCGCCCGAGTCTGTGGACTGAAGGTCCAGATGGGTGCTGGCCACACCGCGCTGCAGGCTGCTGTTCTAGCGAATGGCTCAGGCCCGTGGACAACAGAGGCTATTGGATTGCGTTCAATCGAGTCTCCGGCGTCGGTCCAATCCGACTGGCTGCACTGATCGAGGTGTGTGGGGACATACGGTCGGCCTGGCGAGCTTCGATTCAGCAGCTGCAGGCTGCGCGTTTCGACCGTCGAACCTGTGAGCTTTTTCTGGAAACGCGCCGCACCCTGGACCCTGAGCGGGAACTGCAGCGGGTTTTGCAGGCGGGCGCGGCCGTTTTGACTTGGGAAGACCCTGCCTATCCTGAGCTGTTGAAGCAAGTGGAGAGTGCTCCTCCGGTTCTGTACGTGCGGGGCCAGATTCTGAGCCAGGACGAATGGGGGGTTGCGGTGGTAGGCACGCGCCATGCGAGCAGCTACGGCCGAGAAGTGGCCCGCGTCCTGGGCAGTGAGCTGGCAAAAGCAGGGGCAACCGTGGTGAGTGGGCTTGCTTTGGGGGTCGATACGGTGGCGCATCGCGCTGCCCTGGAGGCCAGCGGGCGGACCATTGCTGTTCTGGGCAGCGGTGTCGATCAGATTTATCCTCCGCAGAATCGAGGATTGGCCCAGGCGGTTGCCGCACAGGGAGCTGTGGTCAGCGAGTATGGAATCGGAACCCGCCCCGACGCCAACAATTTCCCACCGCGCAACCGCATCATCAGTGGTTTGAGCCGGTGTGTGATTGTGGTAGAGGCTGGGGAGCGCAGCGGTGCCCTGATCACGGCCCGATTTGCTGCCGAGCAGGGCCGTGAGGTCTTTGCTGTGCCTGGAAACATTCTCTCTCCGGGCAGCGTTGGCTGCAACGGGCTGATCCAGCAGGGAGCCACCCCGTTGTTGTCGGTGACCGATGTACTGGAGCAGCTCAAGCTGAGCCGCCTGGCTGAACAGCAGAGCCTGCGACAAGAGGTCGCTGTGGACCCGTCTGAAGCGGCGCTGTTGACACAGCTGACACAGGAACCGATCCACATCGACGAGCTGGTGCGGGCCGCTGCGCTGCCTGCGGGCCAGCTGAGCGGCCTGCTGACCCTGTTGGAGTTGAAAGGGCTGGTGCGCCAGTGTGCGCCGATGTTCTACGTCAAACGATAAAGCGAACCCAAAGGGAAGTGTCGTCGATGTACGGAGTGATTCTGGCAGGGGGGGTGGGGACGCGGCTCTGGCCGCGCAGTCGTGCCAGCCATCCGAAGCAGTTTACCGACATTACGGGCAGCGGGTGGACGATGCTTCAGGCCACTGCCCGTCGTCTGGAGGGGCTGGCTGGGG
>JAPLGY010000571.1 GCA_026389955.1 Caldilinea sp.
CATTCTCTTCCATGGTCAGATGGGCATCACCTCATCGTGCGTTCGCCCAACGGTCGTAATCAGCGGCTCGCGACCTTCCGCAAACTACACCGCCCGATTTTCTCGCGAGTCTGCTGCATTGCTTTGTTCGGCTTGCGTGCCCGAGCCAATCCGTGCCGTGACCTCAATCTCAATCCGCATCCGAGGATCGGCCAAGCCAGCCGAGATCATCATGGCAGCGGGGCGAATCTCACCGAAATATCGCCGCAGGACCGGCCAGCATTCGCGAAACTCATCGGCCTTGGGCAGGACGTAGGTAACCCGCACCACATCGGCGAGGGTCGCGCCGGCCTCGGTCAGCGCCGTTTGGATATTGCGCAGGCATTGCTCGGTCTGCTCGGATAGCCCCTCTGCGATGGTCATGGTCTGGTAGTCAAATCCGGTAGTTCCGGACACGAACACCCAGTTGCCGTCTACCACGGCCCGCGAATAACCAATCTCGGATTCGAACTGTGATCCCGAACTGATAAGCCGACGTGACATGCAATGCTTCTCCTTCTGAACGTCGCTCGGCATTGAAGCGATGTATTCCTCATACGAGGTGAACTTTGGTCTTTCCGACATCACTACCTCCTGGATCGCCGTGCCCAACGGCCGGGTTCAGCTTCGGCTGCGCTGCACGCAACCGCCCCCCACAACGGCGAACCGTGCTGACAACCTGCTGCGTGCAGAACCCACTCAACAACAGGGAATCCAACCGTCGCCGGAATGCTAGCCCAGCGATTGCACACTCTGTGTCACATCTGCGTCGTACTCGATGGTTGTGCCCAAGGGCACACCGTGAGACGCCAAAACGCTGACAACCAACTCGCTGCAATCCTGAATCGCATTCTTGTCAGCCGCTTCTCCTCCTGGCATCGTCCGGGAGTGCGAGCCTGCTCTGTGCTTCGACAGTGGGGCGTGCCTTTTTTGCCGATTCACCACGGACTTTGCATCGGGTTGTCTTGCTGGCCAGATGGCTGATGATCGTAGTTTCGAGACAGGCTCTGGATTTTATGGCCGTTCACCTACAGTCAACATAGCACAAATGTCGCAAAGTGGCGAACGATGGGGGAAAAAGTGCTGCGTTTGACTCAATCTCAACGGCGAGATGTGGCTTTTTCTGCCAGTTGGCCCATGGTGTCGCATGGGTCAGCCGAACGATAGAACCAAGCGGCGTGCGTCAGCGTGTCCGCTCAAGAGCCTTGTTCGGCCTTTTTGTGAGAATGACATGACCCGTATACCAACAAAGCTTCACGACTGAGAATTCGTCATTGGGCAAATCATCGATTTCCTTCAACAGACGCTCCACTTTTGGCGGATGATCGTCTGGCCAATTGGTTTGTTGCAGCATATCATCTATGACTAGCATACCTCCGTGCCGAAGCACACGGAGGGAGTGATCGAATCCAATATACTTGCCGGGATCCATGCCATCAAGCAGCCAACATGTACCCAGGCCGGTTCCTGTGCCGAGTTCAAGTACGCGTGCGTTTGTCTTACTCGCAACCAGGCACCGTATCAATTCGCCCGTTGCCAGATCAGATGGCATGCCAAACCCAATTGACTGGGTGCGCTCCCAAATGGTTGAGTAGTGCTGGGGGAGATGTAGCGACCAGTATTCCGGAGTCACTGCGAGCGGACACACCGGAACCCGCCGTAGTAGCCGCTCCAGCGGCTGGGGCTGTAGTAGCTCCGGTAGGCGGAGCGCACGTCGGAGTCAAGGCTCCATGACCCGCCCCGCAGC
>JAPLGY010000127.1 GCA_026389955.1 Caldilinea sp.
AGCCAGCGGCGAGCTATGCCGATCACCAGATCATTGGCATACGCTGCCAACAGGCTGTCCTGTGCGTCACGCATCGTTCAAAGGGGGGGGAACAGGTGGGGCCAGCACCGAACGCAGCTTTTCCCAGGAATGGGGCGGATACAGCAGCAGGCCGCCTTCGATCTCCAGCACAGGAACCCAGCTGCGATAGCGTTCGTAGGCGGCTGGATCTTCCAGAATGTTCTGTTCGCGCAAGACGAACCTGCTCTCGCTCTGGAGTTCGGCCAGCATCGCTTTCAGCTCGTCGCACAACCCGCAGTCGGGTTTGCCGTACAAAGTCAGTTGGATCGGCTCCACGGTCATTGCTGCGTCCCCATCGCTGTCCCGCTCAGATATCCGATGTAGGCGGGAACCAACGGCAGCACACAGGGGCTGAGAAAGCTGATCAGGCCAGCGCTGAAGGCCAGGATCAGTTCCGTCGTCGTGCCAGCGCCGACCAGATTGTCCCCTCCTGCCAACAACACCGAAATTTGTTCCTCGGCCTGAAAGACCATCTCGTTGAGTGCGACAAACTGGGTGGTCAGCACAGCCAGGCTGTCGCTCCAGAGCAGATAAGAGACATAGAGCATCAAAACGCCGCTGAGAATGCTGATCACCCCCAGATAGCGGTTCATTGCCCGCAGCCAGCGTGTCATGCTGCTGAACATCAGACCTGTCAACAAAAAAGGGATCCCCAACCCCAGGCTGTAGACCCACAACAACCCTGCTCCCTGCAGGGCTGTCTGGCTGTCGCTGGCCAGGAACAGGATGCTGGCCAGGATCGGGCCGATGCAGGGAACCCAGCCAGCAGCAAAGGTGACCCCCATCAGGCTGCTGCTCAGGTATCCCCAGCGGCGGCTGACGGTATGCATCGCTGCAACCCGTCGCTCGGTGTAGAGCAGCTGGTTCGGCACCTCGAGCAGCGAGACCAGTGCCTCTGCAGCCGGGTTCTGGGCCAGATTCACATGGCGCTGGATCCGATCGACCAGCCAGCGAAAAACACCAAGTGTGGTCAGGGCAAAAAGGGTGAGCAGCACAGCGCCCAGCTTTTGCACCACAGGCATATATGGGTTCAAGCTGCGGCCCAGCAGACCTGCTGCCGACCCCAGCAAAACAAAGACCAAGGTGAACCCTACAACGAACAAAAAAGCATGCAAAAACACCCCCCCACGCTGTGTGGAGGGAGACTGCACCATGGATCGAACGTTTTCTGCTGCACCGACTGCCTTTGTCATCTCGAGACCTTCCATTCTGATGAGGGCACCCCGTCAGGATGGGCGCCGTTTTGCTGCCAGTTCCTCGCGCAGTATCTGCATCTCGCTGTCCAGCTGCCGTTGACGCACACCCAGGTAGACCAGATAGAGGGTGATCAACAGCCAGACCGCCACAAAGCCCATCATCAAGTAGAACATCAGTTCCCCACTTCCTCACGCAGCTCAGCCAACGCGTCTTCGTTGCGCAGCTGGCGCCAGCGCAGCACGACCAGCGCGCTAAACAGTATACAAAACGCAACCAGGTTCCAGGACAGCACCTGGGTCATTGTCTCCCCAACACGAAAATCACCCTGGGCATCGGCATTTTCAGCGCCGTAGACCACAGGATGGATCGAGCGAAACAGACGGGCGCTGTAGAACGTCAGCGGCACGCTCAAAAAAGCGACGATGGCATAGATGCTGCCAAAGCGCGCCCGCACGCTCCGGTCGTCGATTCCGTTGCGGAAAAGCAGGTAGGCCAGGTAGACCAGCACCGTAATCATCGAGGTCGTCAGCCGTGGGTCCCAGGTCCAGTAAGTGTTCCAGGTTGGCTTGGCCCAGAACATCCCCGTCAAGATGGTCCCGATTCCGCAGAGCAGACCGACCTCGATCGCTGCCTGGGCGACTCGGTCCCAGTCCAGGTCCCGCCGCACAAGGTAGACGATGCTCCCGACCAACGACACCAAAAAACCGGCCAGGGCAACGATGTTGCAGCCCATGTGCACATAGAAAATTCGCTGAGCCAGCTGCTCGTCTCCGGCCAGGTTGCTGGCGGCTGGGGCATACGCCAGCGACAGCCACATCGCCGCAGCCATCGAAGCCACTGTCAGTCCCCCCAGCCCAAGTTGAAGCACGTCCACGCCACGCCAACCGACTGCATTGGATTTCACTGTTGTCACACCCATCCACTCCTTTTTTAGGCGTCCTCCCAGATCAGATCGAAGAGCAAAAACGCCACCACAACAAAAATCGCGTCAAAGACCGCCAACAAATTGAACCACTGCCCCAATTCGGCAAAACTTTTACCGTCTACAATGCTGGCAGTCAACCCAACCCCCGCCACAAAGACCGGCACCATGACCGGCAGCAGAAGAATCGGCAGCATGCTTTCCCGCGCTCGGTTGTTGGCCGTCAACGCTGCAAACAGCGTGCCAACCCCGACATACCCGATTCCCCCCAGCAGCACCGCCAGCAGGTTGTAGGGGTGGAAGAGATTGACGTCGAAGATAAAAAACATAACTGCCAGAATCACCAGCGTGGTTGCCAGTGTAAAAAACAGATTGGCCAGCATTTTGCCAAAATAGATTGCGCTGCGGTCCACCGGGGCCAGCAACAGCGCAGAAAGGGTGCCGCGATCCACTTCGGCACCAAAGCTTCGGTTCAGCCCCAGGACCCCCGCAAATAACACGACCACCCACAGTACACCTGGTGCAATCATCTCCGACCGGGGCACCCGCAAGTCGAAGGCCAGGCCGAAGATCAGCACGGCCAGCACGCTGAAAGACATCATTGTGCTGAAGACCTCACGCCCGCGCAGTTCGGCACGCATCTCCTTGGCAAAGATGGCCCCCACTTTGGCAAAATAGGCGAATCCCCCCCCGCCGGTCCGCATGGTCACCGGATGCGCCGCCAATCCCTCTGCAGCCCTCTGTTCGGCCATCTTCGTCGAATCCTTTGACAAGCTCTCCCTGCCTTCAGAGGGGGGGTGTTGACGATCCGATCTCGGCCATCCAGCCTCGCACTGTCTCAGCCGTCAACCGAGCTGCCGGTGCGCTCTGTGCGATCTGCCCCCCGGCCAGCAGCGTGATCGAATCGGCCCACAAAACAGCCCGTTCCAAGTTGTGTGTCGTGAGCAAAATTGCCCGGCTGCCGGCCCCCAACGTGCGGATCAGGTGGGCCAGCGCCTCGGCGCTGGCTGGATCCAGCCCGGTATCGGGCTCATCCAACAACAGCACTGGTGGGTTATGCAGAATTGCGCGGCCGATCGCCAGCCGCTGGGTCATGCCGCGGCTGTAGGTCCGCACAGCATCGTGGCGCCGCGGCCACAGATCGACCGCATGCAAGACAGCTTCCGCCCGTTCGGCCGGTCGCTGCAGATCGTAGAGCCGCGCAAAAAAAAGCAAATTGTCCCAGCCGCTCAGATTGTCATACAGCAGGGGGGCGTGGGCAACCAACCCGATGTAACGACGGATTTCATGGCCGGCCCGGCGGGTAGAGACCCCACCCAGCAACACTTCGCCGCGGTCCGGCCGGGTCAACCCAGAAATAATGCGCATCAAGGTCGACTTTCCTGCCCCATTGGCGCCGAGCAGCGCCATGACCTCTCCTTGGGGCACCACAAGGTCGACGCTGTTCAACACCCGTTTGCGTCCGTACCGCTTGGCCACTTTGCGTGCAACGATCAACCCTTCTTCGCCCACTGGTTTCCTCTTGCCCTTTGCTGCTGGCAGACAGTACACCCCTAGCGGACAGACTCGATAAAGACTTCTTCGGGTTCTTCTTCGTAACGGCTCGGACATTTGAGCAGCAAGGTCTCGGCCTGAAACGTGCCGTTCGGCAGCAGTTCTCCCTCGATAATCGCCGAAGCGGCCCGGGTAAAATTGTCTGGACGAGGGCCAAAGAAGACGATCGGCAGTTCCTGCAGGCTCTCGTCGACAATTTTGAAACGCAGCGTCACTTCCTGGGCATTCCAATCCTCGCTGTCCGCCACGACCTCGCCGCTCACCCGCACCCGCTCCCCATAAATTTGTGGGGTCCGCTGATACAGTTCAGCGACGGTCAGATAGTAGGCCCCCGTCGTCGTCGTCGCCGTATAGACCTGAAAAATTAAAAAGCCTACAAAGGTCAGCAACAACAGCCCACCGACCAGATATTTTGTGTTGAAGCCTGCTCGCGTGCGTCTCCCGAGATGGCTTGGAATTGAAAGAGTGTTGAGTTCGTTGCTCATTTCAAAATCTCCTCTTCACCGTCCTCAGTTTCACCGTCCCCAGTTTCACCGTCCCCAGTTTCACCGTCCCCAGTTTCATTCTCTGCATCCAGCAGCA
>JAPLGY010000067.1 GCA_026389955.1 Caldilinea sp.
TGTGGGCCGAAGAGCGCTGTGCCAACACGAAAACGGGAAGGGTTACAACAGGTCACTCGTCGCTTCTTCCAGCGAAGTCAACCCCTCCCTCAATGCGTACAGGGCAGCCTGTGTCCGGTTGGCCAGATGCAGCTTGCTGAAAATGTTGCTGACATGGGTGCGCACCGTCCGGTCGCTGATAAACAACGTATTGGCGATCTCCTGGTTGGTAAACCCACGCGCAATACAGAGCAACACATCCAGCTCACGTTCGGTCAACGGATCTTCTGTCTTGGGCAGCAAGGGGATTGGACGGTTGAGCTCTAAAATAAGCTTGCGAGCAACAGCCGGATGCAGCGAAGATTCTCCGTTGTAGACGTCGTGGATCGCCTGAATCAATTCCTGGGTCGACGAATCTTTGAGCAGATACCCCAACGCGCCAGCCTTGATCGCCGCAAAGACCCTGTCGTCGTCTGAAAAACTGGTCAACACCAAAATCCTGGTGCTGACCCCCGAATGCCGGACCTCCTCGATCACCTCAATCCCGTTCTTGCGCGGCATCACCAGATCCAACAACAAGACGTCAGGCGAAAGCTGCAGGGTCAAGTCCACCGCATACACCCCGTCAGAAGCTTCACCGACCACCTCGATCCCCTCCTCGGTCTCCAATAAAGCGTGCAGCCCGCTGCGGACAATGTGATGGTCGTCTGCAATCAGGACCCGGATCGACTTCATTTTGGCCATGTTGCACCTCACTCGACAGACAAACCAGCTGGATCCTCCCTGTGGGTCGCTGCAGTCGGCACTGCCAGCCACACATGGAGATGAGCCCCCTGCTGAGGGGCCGCCACAATAGAAAAATTGGCGTTCATCAGGCGCACACGCTCGCGTATCGTCCTGATGCCCACCCCGTTGAGCACACGCCGATCATGCACGTCAAAGCCGACACCGTTGTCCTCGACCGACAGATGGACGGCGTTCTTTTCGCAGAGCAGCTGAACAGTCACCTCGGTCGCCAACGCATGCTTGAGGGTGTTGTTGAGCGCTTCCTGACAAATTCGATACAGACCCTCTTCCACAACCGCAGGCAGGTGGAGGGGCCCGTTGACCACCAGGTGTGCCTGGATGCCGGTGTGCAGCTCGACAGCCTCCAGCCGCTGCTGCAGCGCCGCCACCAGCCCCACCTGCTCCAGCCGGGCCGGCTGCAGCTCATACAGCAGCAGACGCAGCTCCCTCAGCGCCTGCCGGGCAACGTCACTCAGCTGCTGTAAGTACGTCTTCGTCTGCTCGATCCGTCCTTCTGCAGCCTGACGTCGCACCGCCTCCGCAAAAAGGGTCAGGCTGTAGATTGACTGCGTCGCTGCATCGTGCAGTTCCCGTGCCAGCCGCTCCCGCTCCTGTAAAGCAGCTGCAGTTTTGGCTTTTTTCTGCAGCTGGTCGGCCCCATACGCGATCAAAACCTGGTCCGCCAGCCAGGAGAGCAACGACTGGCTCTCTTCTGTCAGCAACTGACAGCCCCCAGACTTGTCAAAGACCAGCACCCCCTGCAGGTCTGCCCCAAACAAGAGCGGTACTGCCAGACGCCTGACCGTACCCGCAGCCGTCTCCACAGCAGGCAGTTCGACCGGTTGCCCTTGCGTCTGCAGCTGGACCCACAACAACGGGTCCAACTGCCCTCCGCCACCGCTTCCCTGCACATACAAGGGGTGGAGCTGCGCTGTATCCTGCCCGCCCCCCCACAACACCGCCATTCCAGAAACCCCCAACAGTCTGTTGGCCTGTTCGTAGACAACATCCAACAGCTGCTCCAGCGGGTGGTTGGCCCCTCCCAAAGACAGCAGCACATGCAGACCCTCGACTGCACTCGGCCAGAGCCCCTCTCCGGGTTGACCGTGGACCGCCTCGACCGCATGAAAGGCGGCTGCCGGCCAAGGCTGCGGCGCCAACGTCACAGCCAGCACAAATACCTTCTCGGCTGCCTCCATCCACCCCACCGAAAGGACAAGCGCCAGGAAATGCTCGTCGTCGGTCCACAGCAGCTGCTGCACAGACCCCTCCAGCCGGGAAAAGGGCAGCTGTGCAATCCCCCGCCCGACCGGATGCTCGCCAAACGCACGCAACGGCTGGCCGACTAGCTGTTGCGTGGAATGACCCAACAAGACACCAAATGCAGAATTGGCGACCACAAAGCGCAGATGCCCATCCAACACCGCGATCGCCTGCTCTCCACCTGTGCCAGCCTCTGCTGATTTCTGCTCAAACACGGTCTTCAAGATAGCCCAATCCTGATCATCTTTGAATTCTACCACAGGCAGAGCACCTTGTGCCACCCAAGCCGCTCCTCCCTCCTTCTCAGACATCAAAAATCCACATTCCCCTGTG
>JAPLGY010000315.1 GCA_026389955.1 Caldilinea sp.
GTCCCAGCCGACGATCTGGATCTCCTGAACACAGAACGTAGAGCACCCTGTCACGCTCCAGGCCAGCTCGACACGCGAATCTGCGTTCAGGTCGTCGACCGCCAGAAGCCTGGGCTCCCCATAGATCTCCGGCGAATAGACCAACACGTAGCTGCCGTCTGCCGCGGCATGATAGACCAGCACAGCCCCCTGCGCTCCTCCCGGCCCATACCCCAAATCGCTGACGATCGTGGGCAGAAACAAGGCATCCTCACGGCTGTCCCCGTTGAAATCGGCAAGCCGCATCCCACCGCGCTCGTCGGTCATCCCATCGCACAGCCGCAGCCAGGTCTCGACAATCAGCGGGTCGCCTTCTGCCAGCGACAGCACAGCAGGCAACGCCGCGGCATAGCCGTCGAGCGCAGCCGGGCAGTCGGGCAGCTCGCCAGCCTGTCCGGCAACGACCGGTGCCGGAAGCAGGGCTGTGGTCGTCGTCAACGTCAACAACGGTGTCAGTTCGCTGCTGGCAGCCACCGGCTCGCTGCTCACATCGCTGCTCACACCGCCCTCCTCGACGGCAGCTCCTGGCAGGTCGAGCGGGGGGCACAGGTCGGCCGCTGTCACGCTTGGATTGGCATAGCCGTAGTCAGAAAGCGCCTCAAAGGTGAGCGGATTGGCCTCCGCATAGGCAGTGGCGGCAGCACAGGCGCCGGCCGCATCCCCACTCACCGAAAACTCTGACCACCATGCCTCTGCCAGCCCGAGATAGAGTGAATCGGCAAATGCCTCCTTCAGCTGGTCGACGGTGGCAGCAGCCAGGTCAGCATTTCCAGAATAGGCGTGGACCAGTGCCAGACGAAACAGGCTGAAACTGCGCAGCTCGACCAGCTCGTTGTCCCGCTGACCACAAGGACGCAGACTGCGGCTGACCACAGCCTGGCTGTACAATTCACGCGCCAGCTCCAGCCCAGCCTCAGAAGACTGCAGCAGCGCTGCGTTGGCGTCCAACACCTTGAAATAAAGACAGTTGCTGGCAGCATAGACCGTCTCCAACAAACTGTAGGGCGCTCCCTCGAGGCTGCCCCAGATCTCTGTGCGTGCACGTTGGGGACCCGCGCCGCTGCCGCCGTATTCGCCGCCCTGCAAAACGACCTCACGCCCCTGCCCAACAGCGCTGCTCTCGTCTAGCTTGACCTCAGCGTAGGCCATCACTATCGAGCTTTGACTCCAGTCGACCCACTTTTCCCCATCCCAGCTGCGCACCAGGAGAGTGTCAAAACAGGTGTCAGCGCCACACGTCGTATCCACCCAAAGCAGATCAGGCTGTTGGTCCAGGTTGACATCGCTGGCCGCCAGGATCGTCACCCGGCCGGCAGGGCGTGCCTGATACCTCAATTCAGCCTCTTCGCCGACGCTCATCACCACCAGCAGCTCGCTCTCCGCAGCCACAGCCTCCTCGCTGTCGACCTGCAGCACCAGTGCCCAATCTGGGCTGCCGTCTCCGTTCCAGTCGCCGCTGCGCGTGTTTTCTTCGTCCAGCACAGCGCAGCCACGCAGCATGGCCAGCACCGCCGCCAGCCCGTCTGGCTTCGTCAACCCCTCCTCGACCCAGCCAGGATAGTCGCTCCAGAGCTCGGGGCAGTTCGCCATCGGTTCGGCAGACGGCTCTTCAGCAGACGGCTCTTCAGCAGACGGCTCTTCAGCGGGTGCCGGGGTTTCCGTCGCCGCAGGGGATTCTGGGCTGGAGGCTGGGGGAGTGACCGCTGGAACGGTCAAAATTTCATCTCGGTAGAGCACCAGACCCGGCCGCACCGCCTGCGGATTGGCAGCCCGCAGCAGATCGGCGCTGACCCCCAATTTTTGAGCGACGCTGTTCCAGGACTCGCC
>JAPLGY010000610.1:0-2475 GCA_026389955.1 Caldilinea sp.
ATGGATTCGCCGCGCGGGCGAATTTTTCTGATGAAAGAAGTGCTCGAAGGGCAGCTGGAGAGCCGCAGCGCACTTCCTTACATCGACCGCTGTCTGGGCTGTCTGGCCTGTGTCACCAGCTGCCCTTCTGGGGTCGAGTACGGCGAACTGTTGGCTCCGTTTCGGGAACGGGCCGAGCAAGAACGCAGCAGGTCAGCGCTGGAGCAGACGGTGCGGCTGCTGGTCAAAGAGACACTGCCCTACCCAGGCCGTTTTCGGCTGGCCGTACAAAGCGGCCGGGTCGGGCGCTGGCTGCGCCCCTGGCTGCCCGCCGAATTCGGTGCGCTGCTCGACCAGCTGCCCGACCGGCTGCCGGAGGCGCCGACGCTGCCCGAGTTCTACCCGGCCCAAGGCCCACGCCGGGCCCGGGTGGCGCTGCTGGCCGGCTGTGTGCAGCAGGTGCTGGCCCCCCAGATCAACTGGGCCACCCTGCGGGTTCTGGCCCACAACGGCGTAGAGACCGTGATCCCGCGCGGGCAGGGCTGCTGCGGGTCGCTCTCGCTGCACATCGGCGAAGGGGAGCAGGCCCGCATGCTGGCCCGGCAGAACTTGGATCGCTTTCCTGCCGACGTCGACGCCATTCTGACCAACGCGGCCGGCTGTGGGTCCGGGATGCACGAATACGGGCTGCTCTTTGCCGGCCACCCTGAAGAGCAGGCAGCCCGCGCCTTTGGTGCCCGCGTCTGCGACATCAGCGTCTTCCTCGACGAACTGGGGCTGGTGCCCCCTGCGCCGCTGCGTCGGCCTCTCACCGCTGCCTACCACGACGCCTGCCACCTCGCCCATGCTCAGCGGGTCAGTGCGCCGCCTCGCCGCTTGCTGGGCCAGATTCCCAACCTGCGTCTCGTCGAAATTCCAGACGGCGAGCTTTGCTGTGGGTCGGCGGGCACCTACAACCTGGAGCAGCCTGAACTGGCACAAGCGATCGGTGAGCTGAAGGCGCGCGCCATTCTGTCGACCGGAGCCGAAGCTGTGACCGCGCGGTGTGACCGGCGCGGGCAGGATGTGCGAACTGTTTCAATAAAGGCCGGGCCCCGGCTGGCTGGGCAGCAGCACCGCGCCGCCGACCACCTGAAAATAGGGCCGGTAGGCAGCTTGCTCGGCAGGAGCCGCAGCCGGCATGTACTGCCGGCTGTTGCATTCCAGGTTATTGTCGGCCAGCGCCAGATAGGAAGCCAGGTTGGCGCTGTGCACCAACGCTCGCCCAGGGTTGGTGAGATCCTGGATGGTGATGTACAGGTGATGGCGCCGGGCCCAACAGTAGGCAAGCAGCGAGTGCGTGTGGCCTTTGCAGGTTTTGACCGCCAGCCCTGACCAACCCAGCGGGCGCAGCAGCGGCAGGTGCTCCAGCCGGTCGAGGCTTTCGTCGACCAGGATCGGCTTGCGACGGCTCGCCTCCTCCAGAGTAAAGTTGTACCGGGCAAGGTCGCGTGGGGTCGGCTGTTCCAGATAGGCCAGCGCGGCGAAGGCAGCCGGGTGGTCGCTGGCCAGCCGATCCAACAGCTCGACCAGCCCTGACACATCGACGTACCCCTCGTTGGGGTCGCAAGAGAGACGCGGGCGCGCTGCCACCCCCAACGCTGCCAGGGTCTCGCTGGCCACCCGATAGACGTCGGCCAGCCGTTGGGCATCCTCGGCCGGGTTGCGCCCTGCGGCTTTGAGCTTGAAGACCCGCACCTGGTCTCGACGGATCCAGCTCTGCAGGTCGGGCGGCAACCCCGACGGAGGCAAATGGTTCGGGTCAACTTCAGCCGGGGTGAGCGGGTCGGAGAGCCCGACGACATGCTGCACCCAGAGCTGCGTGCGCCGCGGGCGCAACTCTGGGCCCGGGTAGCACCCGACAAAGTCTGCACCGAGACAGGCACTCAGATCCGCAGACAGAAACTCTTCTGTATAGCAGAGATAGGCCGGGCGTCCCAGAGCCCGTCCCCAGGCATCGTGCAGCGCAGCGTCGAAGGGAGCCAGGCAGTTGAGCAGCGCCAGCATGGGGATCGAAAGCCCGGCGGACAGCGCGCTGGCTGCGGCGACCTCCTGGCCAAGCGCCGGCAGCTGCTTTTCGAGCGCAAAACCGATCTGGAGGGGGTCTGCACACTCGACCGCAGGCAACACGGCCGCAAGCTGCTCACAGACGCGGCGCATCAGCCTCGCCTTCTCTGGCAGCGTCAGGCGGGGCTCCGGGAAGGCCCACAGCTCTGACAACAGAATCGCGCCGACACCGGTCGTCGGTGTCCCCAGACGCGTGCGGGCCTGGACGGTGACGACCGCATAGGTCGTGGCCGTGATCGGGCCACGGCTCAGCTGCAGGGGAACCGCCAGCCGTTCGGCACGAAATTCGATTTCTACCCCTTCTACCCGCAGGTCATAGGGTTTTCCCATCCTTCCCTCCCTCGGGCCCTGAAAGACCCGTCAGCATCCCCCCGTCAGAGCAGCGCGGCG
>JAPLGY010000610.1:2512-9379 GCA_026389955.1 Caldilinea sp.
GACCGGCTGTGGCTGCCCGCTCCGGAGAGCGGCAAACCCCTGCAGGATCATCAGGGTTGCCAGCAAGCCGTCGCGGTGGTCGACTGGTGCGGGCAGGCCGCGGTTGAGTGCGTCCACGAAGGCCCGATTTTCTTCGAGAAAGCCCGTTTCGCTCCCGACATACTGCACAGGATCCTGCCCGGCTTGCTGGTAAACCAGCTTGCAGAACCGCGCGGACAGGGTCGCCGATTGGTTTTCGGCGAAGGCTTGCAGATAAAATTTGCTGACCAGCGAGGGGCAGTGGCTGTCTCCCTGCACCAGGCTGGCCACAGCGCCATTCTTGAACGTATAGACAGCCGCCATGTTGTCGATCACCCCGGTTTTCTGGTAGTAGTTTCCCCCCACTGCGGCCACCGAAACTGGGTCGCTGCCTGCGAGATAGCGGAGCAGGTCGCACGAATGCACCCCCTGGCTCAGCACGTTGCCGCCCCCCCGGATCGGGTCGTTGGCCCAGAAATCATCTGGCCAGCGGTTGTCCATCATTTGCATCGTGACCAGCGACGGCTGCGGGATCAGTTCATGCACCTTCTGCACGAGGTCGTAGTAACGCATCTTGAACGCCGTCATCAGGGTGATACCGCTGTCGGCGACCGCCCGCCCGACCGCCTGGCAGGCTTCGACGGTCAGCGCCAGAGGTTTCTCGACCAGCACATGTTTGCCCGCCTGGGCCGCACGAATACAGAAGTCGGCATGGGTGTCATGCTGCGTGCAGATATAGACGACCTGGACCGCATCGTCGGCCAGGATCTGGTCGACATCTGCGGTGGCATACCGCCCGCCGTAGGTGTCCAACGTCTTCTGTGCCCGCTCGGCGTCGACATCGCAATAAGCGACCATCTCGATCGCATCGAGCTGCTGCACGCACTGTGCGTGCAGCGAACCGATGCTGCCACAGCCGATCAGCGCTGCCTGCCATTTTGCCATAGGTCAAGTCTCCTTGTCTGTTAACGCAGCCACCCATCCAGGTGTTCTGCCACGAATCCATCGTCACATAGGTGAGGATATTGGGTGCGCACGCGTTGAATCTCCTCGGTCTGGCCTGGAGAGAGCACTTCGTGCGGGTTCAACGTCCAGGGGCCTTGCACCAGACCCTGCTGTGCCAGCAGATGGCTGATTCCAGGCAGGCAGCCGGTGTAGCGGTGTGCGGCATCGAAGAGTGCAGCGTTGGCGTCGGTGACCTGTGCAGCCAAGGCTAGCCAGCCACGGGCATCGACCCGGGCCGTGGCACGCGCCTCTTTGAGGACGGCAAACTGTTCGACGGCACGCTTTGTCCAGACAGCCCAATGGCCCAGCAACCCCCCAGCCATGCGCGCTGGCTCGGTGTCGCGGCCGAAATGGTACTCTGTCAACAGATCGACCCAGATGCTGTCGTCGTTGCCGGTGTACAAGGCAATCTCGGCAGCCCGGCCGGCATCGACGACCGCGCGCACCACGTCGATCGTCTGATAGCGGTTGAAGGGTGCGATCTTGACTGCGACGACATTGTCGATTTCGGCGAAAGCACGCCAAAAGGAATAGCCCAGCAGGCGACCGCCTACTGCGGGCTGCAGATAAAAGCCGACGAGCGGCAGCAACGCAGCAACCTCCCGACAGTGGGCGAGCATGGCTGCGTCGCTGTCGTTGCGAAACGCAGCCATGCTGAGCAGCACTGCGTCGTAGCCCAGATCCGCCGCCAGCTGCGTCTCACGCAGCGCCTGTTCCGTCCGCCCGATCACCCCGGCAATTTTGAGAAAGGGCCGCGGGCGAACCTGCAGCTCTTGCTCAACTACCTCGGCGGCGAGCGCCAGCACCGGGTGCAAAAGCCCGCTGGCAGGATCGTGGATCTCAAACTGGGTCGAATGCACCCCAACCGCCACCCCCCCTGCACCGGCAGCCAGATAGTAACGTGTGAGCGCGGCCTGTGAACGTTCGTCGAACCGCCTGGAACGATCCAGAGCCAGCGGGTGAGCTGGGATGACGGTGCCCTCGTGCAGCAGCGTCTTGAGTTCTGGCACAAGCCGTTTCATCAATATCTCCCATCGCGAGTTTCAAAATGTGTCGGGCGCGCCAGCAGAGGCCCCCCAGCCCCAAGCCAGTCGGCAATCCATTCGACCATCTGGTGGATCGAGACAGAGGGGTAGCCGAAGAGCTGCTGGGCACGGGCACTGTTGGCCAGCAGTGCGGTCGGCGCCTCGCTGCCAACAAACTGGGGCGCGCGGCCGAAAAGCTCGCCAAAGCGAGTTGCCGCCCAGTACACCGAGACCGTCTCCGGGCCGGTCACATTGAGCACAAAAGGGGGCGCCGAGCAGTGGGCGAGCAGCGCCAGCGCCTGCGCATTGGCGTCCCCCTGCCAGATCGCGTTGAAACACCCGGCAGTCAGGTCGACCGGCTCTTCCCGAAAGACCTTCTGGGCAATGTCCACCAGCACCCCGTAGCGCAGCTCGACTGCGTAGTTGAGCCGCACAACGGCACAACGCATCCCCCGCTGAGCTGAAAAGTACTCGAAAATCCGCTCGCGACCGACGCAGGAGGCCCCATATTCGCCGACGGGGTCGACGGGCGTCTCCTCGCACGCGCCCCCGCGCGCGACCGGCACATAGGGGTAGACGTTGCCCGTCGAAAAGACCACGACCTGTGCAGCGGCGTACCGTTCGGCCACCAAGGCAGGCATCCAGGTGTTGAAAGCCCAGGTCATCGCCGGGGTGCCGGTCGTGCCAAATTTCTGGCCCGCCATGTAGACCACCTGGGGGGCGTCGGGCAGTTCTGCCAGGGCCCTGCGGTCCAGCAGGTCACAAGCCACTGTCCGTACCCCCCAGCCTTCCAGACGGTCGCGCACCTCCGGCTGGCTGAAGCGGGCCACCGCATAGACCCGATTTGTCGGGTGCGAGAGCCGCTCCTCCAGTTCGTCCAGGGTTCGAATCGGGGCAGACACAGCTCGCGCATGTGCGTCAACAGTGGATGATGAGGACACGACCGGAGAGCTCCTTCCAATTAAGTTCAATAAAATAACAAACAGGGTCGATTTTATCACTGACTGTGAGGGTTGTCAATAGTTCTGCCCTGATAAGGTCCCCTATTTTCTCTCTAAAGAAAGGAAAATCAACGGAAATCAACTTCACTCTTGACGTCTTCTTTTTTCTATGCTATGATTTGCGTGCAAATTAGTTCGCAAATAAAACAAAGTGACTGACAGGAGTCAGCGTCGAGGCAGGTCGGCATCGGAGGGGGAAGGGATGTCAGGGGCTGTGCTACCAGGAACCGAACCGTTGGCGTCAGGACGTTGTCGGATGTTGTACGACCACTACTGCACCCAATACCGTGCGACCGTTGCCTGGCTGGATCGTGCGCTGGAAAGAGCGGCGCAGTGTCGGCGGGAGGTGGGTGCGCCCGGGGGGGCGGGGGATGTCGAGCGGGATCGGCTGGCCCAGCTGAGCGGTGCAGTTCTGTCTTTCTCTTCGTCTGCTGTGGGGGTGGGGCCTTTGTCGGGTGGCTGGTCGTTGCA
The DNA here is from genome assembly GCA_026389955.1 of Caldilinea sp. The sequence goes on from JAPLGY010000610.1 coordinate 6,033, forward strand.
CAGCCACCCGGCTGCGCTCTGTCTGGAGCCGGCGAAGGGAGCGGCGGGATTGGTGCTGCTCTGGCGGCCCAACCTGCAGGGTGTGGCTGAACTTGCCACGCAGTATGCGGCCAGGGGGATGCGGGTGGTTGTGCCGCTATTGGCCTGCGACCAACGTTCGTTTGCGCAGCACCCTCGGCGCAGCGCCATCGCCTTTGCCGACGACGAGTTGCTCCATTTGTTGGCGTTTTTGTTGGGGGGCTCGCTGGCAGGGCTGGAAGCAGCCACCCTTTTCCTGCTGGCCCGGCAGTTCAGCCAGGGGGCAGACAGGCAGCTGCCCTGTGCATTGGATCTGGGGGGGCGGGCGCATCTCTCGGCTGCGGTGGCAGCAGCGCTTGGCCCGAAGCAGGAAGAAGCGCCGCTCTTCTCACTGCTGGTGCTTTCCGAGGAGTTTCACCGGCTGGACTGCCAGGAGCTGGACGCGCGGGTCAACACGATCTGGTCTTTTCACCGCCATTTTGACGGCCTTGTGCTGCTGCAGCTGGCTGCCCCCACCCATCTGCTCTTTGTGGAAGAGGGGGCAACGCCGTCCGACCTCTACTCGCGCGTGCGGGTTGCCCAGGAGGAGGGGCTGCAGTCGGCTCGCAAGGTCTTGCGAAGGGGATCTGCTGGGGCTGTAGGGGCGGTCGCCGGCCTTCTGGCGGGTTGCGACCGCCCATCTCCCGCCGACATCTTGCCGGCCGGGCTGCCATCTGGATGGGAAGCGCTTTACCGGCAGCAGGTGGAGCAGGTGCTGGCAGGGCTGGAAGCGCAGCTGGAGACAGCAGCCCTCCGGCGTCTCCAGCGGTTTGACCGGGCGGCGCTCTCACCCGAGCAATATCGGGAAGCAGTTGCGCAGAGTCTGGCGCGGGTGACTGGGGAAGCGCTGCCGGAGGCAGAGGATCGGCGGCCGCGCACCCGGGGGGTGCGTGTAGAGGCCACCCACAGCGTCTATTTTGTCTTGTTGGAAAGCGTGCCGGGCATCGACGTTGCGGGGTATCTGTTGGTGCCGACTGCGGCCGGGCCTCATCCGGCAGTCATCTGCCAGCATGGGCTGGGAGGGCGGCCCGACGCGGTGGCAGGGCTGAACGACGATCTGGCGGATGGGTGGGTCTACGACCGTTTTGCCGAGCGTCTGGCCCGTGCCGGCTTTGTAACGTTTGCACCTTTTATGAACTGGGGGTGGGGCTGCACGGAACAGCGGGATGCGCTGGTGAAGCGGGCGTTTGCGCTTGGCTTTACCCCCAACCGCTTTGAAGTTGCGCAGCTGCATGCCATCGTCGACTTTTTGCAGGGTCGGGCCGAAGTCGACCCGCAGCGCATTGCCTTTTACGGCCTCTCTTATGGCGGGCATGCCAGTCTCTGGCTCACCGCTGAGGAACCACGCCTGGCGGCGGTGATCACAGCGGGCCATTTCAACCAGTGGCAGCGCAAGCTGACCAGCCTGGAGACGCCGCCGCCGCTCACCCGCCCAACCTGCTACCTCAGCGTCGACGAAGGGTTTGACATGTTCAACTACAACATCTGCCACGAACTGGGGCACAGCGAACTGGCGACCCGCCATGCGCCGCGGCCTTACTATGTGGAAAATGGTCTATTGGACACCGTGACGCCGACAGCCTGGGTCGAAGAAGAATTCGCCCGGGTGAAGGCGGTCTATCGATGGCTGGGGGCCGACCCAGCCGTTCATCTCGAACATTTCCCTGGCCCGCATCGGGTCTGGGCGCAGGGGTCGTTTGCCTTCCTGCGCACCCACCTGCTGCCGCCGGAGCGCAGCGCGCACCTGTCGATCGTCTCCATTGGTTCATGAGTCAAAAAGGAAGAAAGCGTATGTCTGCTCACTTTTCTCGCCGTCAGATGTTACAAATGATGGGAATGACAGCACTGGCCACCGGGCTTGCCAGCTGTGCCGTGCCCATCGCTCCGGCCGCTGGCCCGGCCCCAGCCTCCGAGCCACTGAAACTGCTCTGGTGGACTGCGCCGCTCTACCCGGGTGGGGCAGACGGCACAGACCCGGACGCCGAAGCCGACGTCTACCCCAAAATTCTGGCCCAAAAATACCAGGATCAAAATCCCAACGTCGAAGTCTCGCTCGAGGTCATCCCCTTTGCCGACCAGGGGGTGCAAAAAGTGGTGGCGGCCAAGGCGTCGGGGACGCAGCCCAATGCAGTCTATATGGATGCCAGCTACGACCAATTTGGCAACGGCTGGTTCATCGCAATCGACAGCTACATCGACGAGGAAGACCGGGCCGACATCTACGACTGGGCGTGGGGGATGCAATCCTACCAGGGGAGCGTCTACGGGTGGCCTTGGTTTATCGACCCTGTCCCATGGGCCATTGTCAACAAGAAGGTTTTTGAAGAGGCAGGGGCGCTGGATCTGCTGCCGGCCGACCCTGACCGTTCCTGGAGCTGGGACCAGTATCTGGCGGCCATCCAGGCGACGACCTTCGAGCGGGCAGATGGCAGCCCGGTCTACGGTTCTGGTCTGACCGGGGCTGAAGGGGGATATTTCTACTGGCCGATGCTGGAAAACTTTGGTGCGCAGATGTGGGACGAGTCGGGTCGGTGGACGGCAGACAGCCCCGAGGCGGCAGCCGGGCTTCAGTATCTGCTCGATCTGCAGGAAGTGCACAAGGTGCTGGTGCCAGGGGTAGCGGGGATGAAATTGAACAGCCTGAGCGGCGACTTCTTCGACAACGGGCGGTTGGGGGTGCTCAACTGGTTTGGAGGGAAAAACGGGGCGGTGCGCCAGGGGCTGGAGAGCGGCTCGATCACAGCCCCGATGGAGGCCTATGTCTGCAAACCACCGAGCCTCTCCCCAGAGACGACCATCATGTTTACTGGTTCCAAAACCCATTACCCGATGATGCCCGACAGCCAGGATGCGGGGATCCTGGATGCGACTGTGGCTTTCACCAAATTCCTGGTCAGCCCAGAGAATGGCCGTGCCATCTCGCGAATCGGGGTGCGTTCGGTGCGCCGCAGCGGGGCCGACTGGTTTGCCAATACCAACGACCCCAACGAGCTCTTCATCGACAAGGCCATCGGGGAGATGAGCATGAAGCTCTGGTCTTCGCCGACCCCTGCCTACAACTGGTCTGTCATGCACCAGGAATGGCTGACCGCCGTGCAGTCGGTCTTCAACCTGGAAAAGACGCCAGGAGAGGCGCTGGCAGATGTGACACAGAAGCTGAACATGCTGGCCGGTCTCTGACCGCTGCCAGAGGAAGCTTGGTCAGCAGCCCTGCCCACCTGTTCGCTGCCCAGGTGGGCAGGGCCATAGAAAGGAAATACAGGTCGATCCGTATGTCACCGGTCAGACAC
>JAPLGY010000474.1 GCA_026389955.1 Caldilinea sp.
CCGCAGACGGTGCTTGACCAGCTCAAGCGTAATGCCGGGATTGTCATCCTGGGCTACCCCGGCGCATGCAATACTACATTTCTCAAGTATATCACGTTGCTGCTGGCGCTCGACCGCTGCGAAGAGGTTGGGCTGGATCGCCGTCTGCCTGTGCTGGTACCGCTTTCTGCCTACGCCACCGCCCTGGCACAGCATGACGTGTCGCTGCAAGCCTTCATGGGTGACTACTACCGCAGCCGCGGCATCGACCTGCCCGTCGATCAGTTGATCATCCGTGCGCTGGAACAAGGCAACGCGCTCGTCATGCTCGATGGACTGGATGAAGTGCAGCAGTTGGCGCAGCGCACGCTGGTGGTGCAGCGGGTAGAGGAGTTCTTCGACTTCCAGCGCAAGCGCGGCAACAAGTTCATCCTCACCAGCCGCATCGTCGGCTACCGCAGCGTGCGGCCAGCGGCGGACGATCTCAAGGAATGCACGCTGGTGGACTTCGACAACGACGACATCCTGCTCTTTTTGGAGAAGTGGACGCAGGCGCTGGAGCAGGCAGCAAAGGGCGCATCGACCGCTACCCAGTTGGCCGCCGCCGAGGAGAAGGCCGAGCTGCTCTTTGCCCTGGAGCGCAATCCGGGCGTGCGCCAACTGGCCGCCAACCCGCTGCTGCTGACGATCCTGGCGCTGATGAAGCGGCAGGGCGTGCTGCTGCCGGAGCGTCGCGTGCAGTTGTATGACCAGTATGTGCAGACGCTGCTGCGCCACTGGAACCTGTCGCGCGGGCTGGATCGCCGCGTGGCAAGAGACCTGGACGTGCTGGAGACGACGCGCGTGCTGGCTCCCCTGGCGCTGTGGATGCAGGAGACCAGCCCCGGCGCAGGCTTGGTCAAGGGCGCGGCGCTGCGACGCAAGCTGGAAGCGATCTACGCCGAACGCCACGTGGATGACGCGGAGACGGCGGCGCGCCAGTTGCTCACCGACGCGCGTGACTACGCCAGCCTGCTGCTAGAACGGGGTGCTGGCGAGTTCGGCTTCATCCATCTCACCTTCCAGGAATACCTGGCCGCCATCGCCGTGGCTCAACGGGGGCAGAGCGACCTCCAGCCGGTGGTTGACACTCTGGCGAAGCACATCGACGACGCACGCTGGCGCGAAGTGGCGCTGCTCACCATCGGGCACATGGGCATCATCCAGCAACGTGACGAGGCGGCGAGCGACGTGCTGCTGCGCCTGCTGGCGCGCAAGCCGGGTAAGGCGGGCTCAGCCCTCTTTCTGGCGGGCGAGGCGGTGCTGGACACGTGGCCGGGCGGGGTGACGCAGAAGTGCCGGGACACGGTGAAAGAAACGCTGCTGGCGACCATGATCGACTGCGACAACGCGCTGCCAGTGACGCGAGCGCGCGCCGGTTCGCTGTTGGGGGCGTTGGGCGACCCGCGTGATCTGGAGGAGATGGTGTTGGTGCCGGGCGGGAAGTTCATCATGGGCAGTGAACAGAAAAATGACGAGATGCCTCGCCACGAAGTGCATGTCGATAGCTTCTACATCGCCAAGTATCCCGTTACCAACCAGCAGTATGCTCAGTTTATGGCGGCGACCGGACACGAACCACCTTGGCACTGGCGAGCCAAGACGCCACCGCGCGAGATGTGGAATCATCCGGTAGCATACGTGACTTGGTACGATGCCTGCGCCTACTGTGCGTGGCTGAGTGAGGTGCGGGGTGAAAAAGTGCGCCGGCCCACCGAGGCGGAGTGGGAGAAGGCAGCCAGAGGCACGGACGGCAGAGAGTACCCCTGGGGTGAAGGCGCAGACCCCAACAAAGCAAACTACGATGATAGCAAGATCGGTGGCACGAGTCCAGTCGGCTGCTTCCCGAACGGACAAAGCCCTTATGGGTGTCTCGACATGGCGGGCAACGTTTTTGAGTGGACATCGACGCTCTATAACTCCTACCCTTACCGGGTAGACGACGGACGGGAAGACCTGAATTCACGCAACGTTCGCATCCTGAGGGGCGGATCGTGGTGGGCGTCGGGAAAGTGGGTGCGGTGCGCCTTCCGGAGCAGGTACAATCCCGGGGGCGGGAGCAACTACAGGGGATTTCGTCTCGCCAGAACTCTCTCTTAGGCTTTTGTCTCCTGTCTACTGTCCACTGAATACCTCTCCAATAGAGACGTGAGGTGGTCTACCATCCGATTCTCCAGCCCGAAGGGCTGATCGAATTTTGTGGAAATCGGTCAACCCATCGCTGGCGGCGCGGTGCATTGCGGAAAGCGGTGGCGCAAAGCCTGCTACCGTGACAATCGAGAACGTGCAGCAGACGCTTGTTGCTTGTGCGACGAGCCTCGCAGCGCCGTTATTGGAACGGGTTGCGGCGGGCAAAGCGCTGAACTATGTTGGCGATCCCCGTCCTGGCGTCGGGTTGCGGGCAGACGGCCTGCCCGACATTGTGTGGTGCGATGTGGCAGCCGGTGAGTTTATCATGGGCAGCACAAAGCAAGCTGATGGCATGGCACGAGACGACGAAATGCCGCAACACTGCCTGTTCCTGGCCGCATTCTTCATCGCCCGCTATCCGATTACCAACGCCCAGTTTCAGACGTTTATTGACGACGGCGGCTACACAGACAAGTGGCGGAAGTGCTGGACGGAGGCGGGTTGGGCGTGGCGCAGTGAGCGGTTGCTGTGGGAAGGCGGCATCACGCCGGGACTCTACGTCAGCCGCAGCCTATTGAAGGAGAAGGGGCTGGATTGGCCCGACCCCGACATCAAGCGCTTGGTGCGCCAGTACGACCCGCAGACGGAGATCGTGGTGGCGATCCTGACCGGGCTTGACCAGGACTACTACCGCGTTGGCGTGCCCGGCAGGACACCCGCAGCGGCGTTTGCGGCGGTCGGTGCGCAGTTGGGCGAGATGGTGCTGCGTCCGGGCGAACTGGAGCGATGGACGAAGGGGAAAAATAGGGCGAAGCGCCGCCGTACACCCTACGGGAGCCTTCATGTACAACTTCTATCTACGCTTCAAAATGGCGCACAAACGTGTTGAAAAATTGACCGGTCTCGCGAAACCCAGTGCGGCGGTAAAGCTGCAAGGCCCGCAGGTTGCTTGCCTGGGTCCCCAAAAGCATCCGACGCATCCCCGCCTGTTGGGCCAGCTGCATCCCTTGTCCCAACAGCGCCCTGCCGATCCCCTGCCCCTGCCACGACGGCTTCACCGCCAGCCGAGCCAGAAACGCTGTGTCGTCAAACCACCCCAATGAGAAATAGCCGACAATCTCGCCGCCGCAGCGGGCCAGCCACAGCAGCCCCCCCGCCTCTGAGAGCCGGGCAGATGACCAGCGCCAGATGGGGCCGAAGGCCTCCTCGTCCAGCTGAAGCAGCGCAGCGCGGTCGCCAGGACCGGCCGGCTGCACTGTGCAGCCAGCAGCCCGCTGCCCGCTCTCCCAATGGTATCTGAACAGCTGATCCAGTTCCAGATAGAGCACCTGCTCGCTCCACCCCAGCCCCACACTCTCCAAAGCACGATCAAACCATCTCTCTGTGCTGAAAGCGATCAGACAGTGTGCCCCCGGCCCCAACAGAACGTGCTGAAAAAAAGCGTCGCTCAGCTGCCGCAGCACAGCCTCCGGCGTGTCCGCACACTCCATCGCAAACGCACGAAAAAAGCTGCGGCTGGGGACCGACAGCGCCGCAGGACGTCTCTCGACTTCCACCACCAAAAAGGCGGAGAGCGATTTCACCCAAACGTTCTGCTGAACAGGCAAGACCCAGAAGTGCCCCTCCTCCCAGGCCTTTTTCAGCTCGGCGGTGTCCATGTGGATCTGTCGTCGAGACGCGCATGCCAACAGCCACCCACAGGCTGTTTCATCCTCCACATTGGCACGACGAGCGGCTGTCACAGCGGACTCCCCCCCTCACCTACCCAATCACCTTGCGCTGGCCGTACAGCCGCTGGTAGTAGTCCTGGAACTCACCGCTGCGGATCGGTTCCCACCACCAACGGTTGTCGACATACCAACGCACAGTCGCACGAATCGCAGCCTCATGCGTGTAGCCCGGCTCCCAGCCCAACGCCATCAATTTGTCCACGTTCATGCAGTAGCGGCGGTCGTGCCCCTGGCGATCCTCGACATGTTGAATCAGGCTGCGCGGCTTGCCCAACTCATCCAACAAAATTTCGACCATCTCCAAATTGGTCATCTCACGGCCCGTACCGATGTTGTACGTCTGCCCGATCTCGCCCCGCTGCAGCACCACGTCGATCCCCGCACAGTGATCCAGCACATGCTGATAGTCGCGCATCTGCCGGCCATCTCCGTAGACCGGCAAAGCCAGGTCGGCCAGCGCATTGGTCACAAACAAAGGAACGACCTTCTCAGGATACTGGAATGGGCCGATGTTGTTGGCCCCACGGCTGATCGTGACCGGCAACCCATAGGTGATCCAGTACGCAGCCGCCATGTGGTCGCCACCCGCTTTGCTGGCAGCATAAGGGCTGCGCGGGGCCAGGTTGTCGCTCTCCGTGCTGCGGTGGTCGCCGTGAATATGGCCGTAGACCTCGTCGGTGCTGATCTGATGGTAACGCAGGTTGCCAGCCTTGCGCGCAGCCTCCAGCAGGACATAGGTCCCATAGACATCGGTCTGGATGAACGCGTCCGGGTTCAAAATGCTGCGGTCCACATGGGTTTCCGCCGCAAAGTTGACGATCGTGTCGACCGCATACTCCCGAAGAGCCGCATCCACCGCCGCAGCATCGCAGATATCCCCGCGCACAAACTGCAAACGGCTGCCATGTCGATTCTGAACATCCACCAGGTTTTCCAGCCGTCCAGCGTAGGTCAGCTTGTCGTAGACCACAACCGAGCAGTCCGGGTGTCGGTCCAGCATGTACCGGACAAAATTACACCCAATAAAGCCAGCTCCCCCAGTTACAAAGAATTTCTGCATTTTTTCTCCTCTTCAAACAACGCAATCTGCCCCATTTACTCAAACTGCTCTCCGGGCAGACGGCTGTAGAGCCGCTGCCAGGTGCGCCGCAGGCGGCGTCTGCAGGACACCGGGCAGTGCACAGGACGGACAAAAGCCGTCCGGCGCATCTGCA
>JAPLGY010000320.1 GCA_026389955.1 Caldilinea sp.
CGTGCGCGGCACGATGACCCTGGCGGAGACGATCGGGCGCACGATTCGCGAGGCCCGGGCCGCCCATGTCGATGTCATTGCCCGGCTTTGTGCTGTGACGCAAGGACAGGTGATCTTTCAGGGCAAGGTGGTCGATGTACAGCGGCGTACTGTGGCGGGCTTTGCGCGCGGGGAAGCCATTCTGGAGGGCATCGGTGTGGATGCAGGCAGTCAGATGAGCATCGAGTTTCAGAATGAAAACCTGATCGCCCGCCGCGACGGCAACGTCAAGGTCAGCGTGCCCGATCTGATCTCGATGGTGGAGGAGGAGACCGGCGAGCCCATCACCACAGAAGGGCTGCGCTACGGTTTCCGGGTCAATGTGATTGGGATGCCCAGCCACCCGCACTGGCGCACGCCAGCTGGGCTGGCGGTGGTAGGCCCCCGCTATTTTGGCTACGACGTCGATTTTGTCCCGGTCGAAGCTTGACCCTTGCGCGACATGAATGGCGCTTTGAAGCCGCTGCAAAACCGTCTCCGGATGGCACTGGTGCACGACTGGCTCAACCAGATGGGCGGCGCGGAGAAGGTGCTCGAAGCGCTGGTCGGGCTTTTTCCTGGGGTGCCGGTCTACACAAGCATGTACGACCGCCAGGCCCTGCCCTCTGCCTACCAGCAGTGGGAGATCCGCACGACCTTTATGCAGCGACTGCCAGGGGTCCTGCACCACCACCAGCGCTATCTGCCGCTCTACCCGGTTGCCTTTTCTCGCACCGACCTGAGCGAATACGATCTGGTGCTCAGCAACAAGAGCGGCTTCTGCCATGGTGTCCAGACTGCCCGTTCGCAGCGCCGCGCCTTGCACGTCTGCTACTGTCTGACGCCGACCCGTTTTCTCTGGCTTTTTGACCACTATCGTGTGCGCGAGCAGATTCACCCGCTCCTGAGCGCCGGGCTGCAGCCGTTGCTGGCAGGGTTGCGGCGCTGGGACTATGCGGCAGCCCAGCGTGTCGACCATTTCATTGCAATCAGCAGCGAAATTCAACGACGGATCCGGACGATCTACGGACGAGAGAGCGTCGTCATCCACCCCCCGGTGGACACCGACTACTTCCAGCCGGCGCAGCGTCTGGTGGCTGGCGACTACTATTTGATTGTCAGCCGGCTGATCCCGTACAAACGGATCGACCTGGCGGTGCAGGCCTTTGCTGGGTTGCCCGGCGAAAAGCTGGTCGTTGTCGGCGACGGTCGCGACCGGGCCGAGCTGGCGGCACGAGCGACCCCCAACGTCACCTTTTTGGGCTGGCAGCCGCGCGAGCGGGTGCGAGACCTGCTGCAGCGCTGTCGTGCCTTTCTGTTTCCTGGGCTGGAAGATTTTGGCATTGCACCGGTCGAAGCGTTGAGCGCCGGCCGGCCGGTGATCGCTTTTGCAGGAGGGGGCGCGCTCGACACCATCCTCCCTGGGCAGACAGGCGAGCTCTTCTCTGAGCAGCGTGCAGAGAGCTTGCAGGAGGCGCTGCGGCTGTTTGACTGGCAGGCGTACGCGCCGGAAGAGTGCCGAGCGCAGGCCGAACGCTTCAGCACGGCGGCGTTCCGGCACAAGCTGCTGGCGTACCTGGACACTGTGTTGGCTCTGTCTGATGTATAATGGCTGTACAGACCGCACCCGGCAGGTCGTCTGAAGCAGGGGAGCGCCCATGAACAGCGAACCAAGGCTGGAAGGGTCAACAGGGCACAGGGCATGGAATTGAAAGCGTACGGTGTCATTTTCAAACGGCGCGGTTGGCTGCCTGTGGGGCTGGCGCTGTTGGTGGGGGTGCTGAGCCTGATTCAACTGCGTCCATGGCAGCCTACCCCGCCGGTCTATACGGCCTCTCTGCGCATGTTGGTCGGCGTGTTGCCGGCCGCCGAACAGGATGTGGCCGCCTACGACCCACGCTACTATGCCTGGTTGACCAGCGAGTATCTGGTCGACGACTTCACCGAGGTGGTGCGCAGCCAGCTCTTCGCCGAACGGGTCAGCCAGCGGCTGCAAGGCCTTTCGCTCCCACCGGGGGTGATCCAAAGCAGCGCTGCGACCGGCAAACTGCACCGAATCATCACGCTCAATTTTACGTGGGGGGACGCCACACAGATCGAGGCCGTTGCGCGAGCGGCGGCAGACGAGCTGACTCAAAACACGGGCTTTTATTTTCAGCAGCTGGGCACCGATCGCGCGGGGGTGACGCTCTTGGACGGGCCGACGGTGGGGGTGGTCGGGCGCAGCGTGCGGGAACAGATCGAATTCCCGCTGCGTGTGCTGCTGGCGTTTCTGGCTGGGGTAGGGCTGATCTTTTGGTTGCACTACCTGGATGGGTCGATTCGGCTGGAAGAGGAGCTGGAAGCGCTTGGAATCCCGGTGCTGGGGAGTATCCCTCGGCGCCGGTAGTGGACTGTCGGCAGGGAACACCTGCCTGGTTTGGGGGCAAGAGAGGTGGGGTGTGACGTTACAGGAATATGGGCGGATTCTCCGCAGGTGGGGCTGGCTGGTTGTGCTGGGTCTGCTGTTGGGGGCGACGGCTGCTTTTGGCATCAGCGCCATCCAGAAGGAACTTTACCAGGCCGTGGTGGAAGTCAGCACGGTGCCGGCTCGGCCGGACTGGGGATTGGGCAACACGGCCAAGGATCTGATGCGCAATTTCACGGCCAATCTCAAGACGCCTGAGATCGCATCGCGCGTGATTGCCCGTCAACAGCTCGACATGAACCCCTACGATCTGTTGGCCGACACGCAGATCGAACCGGATTCCAGCACCTTTACGATCAAAGTGCAGGTGCGCAACGCCGACGGGGAGGTTGCCAAGCAGGCAGCTTTGGGGTTTGCCGACGAGTTTCTCGAAGAGCGGACTGCCTACTACGCTCAGCTGGACAAGAGCGACCGCATCGAGGTCAAGATTCGCAGCCGGGACATCGGCTACAGCCAGATCCAGCCCAAGCCATTGCTCAACGCAGTGGCCGGGGCTGTGCTGGGGCTGCTGCTGGGGATTGGGCTGGTGCTGCTGCTGACCTGGATGGAGGCGGATCTGCTGCGCACGCCTGCGGCGGTTGAACGCTCGCTGGGGTTGCCGGTGCTCGGCGCGATCCCGCGCGGCCGTGCAGGCGTCGCCCGTGCGGACGCTGCAAAGACTGTCTGAGCGGCTCTGCCGAATTCTTCTTGGCTGCTCGAAAGTTCTCCTTTGCGGTTGTGCTGCGCGCGGGGCAGCGGCGGCTGCCGCTGTTTTTGTTGTTTTTGGCGGTGGTGGCCTACGCTTGGACCTTCAGCGTTCTGACGGTGACGCGTCTGCATGCTTTTGAGGCGCGTGCCTTCGATATGGGCAACCTGCACCAGACGGTCTGGAACACCGCCCAGGGCGACTGGTTCCGGATCACCAACCAGGAGCGTGGGCTCACCAACCGGCTTGGCTACCATGTCGAGCCCATTCTGCTGCCGATCGCGCTGATCTACCGGCTCTATCCAGCTCCGGAGCTGCTGTTGGTGCTGCAGGCAGCGGTGGTGGCGTTGGGGGCGCTGCCTCTTTTTGCGCTGGCACGCCAGCGCGGGCTGGGGGACTGGCTGGGTCTGGTCTTTGCGTCGGCATACCTGCTCAACCCCACCATTCAGGCGGCCAACTGGCTGGAATTTCATCCGGTCACGTTGGTGCCGACCTTTCTGATGGCCGCCTTTTACTTCCTGGTGGCTGGGCGGACCGTCTGGTTTGTGGGGTTTGCGCTGCTGGCTGCGGCCTGCAAGGAAGAGATCGGCCTGCTGGTGGCCATGCAGGGGCTCTATGCTGTGTGGGTGTTGCGCCGGCCGCGGCTGGGGCTGGTGACAGCGCTGCTGGCCGGCGGCTGGTCTTTGCTGGCAGTGTTGGGCATTCAGGCCACTGTGGCCGGCGGCAACATTCACTGGGGCCGCTATGCCTATCTTGGGGAGGGCACCGTCGAGAAGGTGGTCAGCCTGGTGACCCGGCCCGACCTGGTCTGGGCCCAGTTGGAGCGGGCGGCTCCGTTGCGGTACGGCTTTGAGCTGCTGCTGCCTGTGGGATTTGTGGCGCTGTTGGCTCCTGAGCTGTTGTTTTTGGCGTTGCCTTCCTTGGCGATCAATTTGTTGGCTGATTTTGCGCCGATGCATCAGGTGACGACCTTGATCTATGCAGCCCCTGTGGTGCCCTTTGTGCTGCTGGCCACCGTCATGGGGGTGGCGCGTGCCCAGCGGGCTTCCCACCGCGCCCTGCGTTTTGTGGGGCGGGCAGCACCGTTGGCGGTGCTGGGCGGTGCTCTGGTGGGCCAGCAGCTGTGGGGGTGGCTGCCGGGTGGAGGCAACTCCCTGGCGTTGGAGGTGACGGATCATCACCGCAAGGCCCAGGCAGTGCTGGCGCAGATCCCGCCGGAAGCCGCTGTGTCTGCCCAGGATCGTCTCAACCCTCATGTCAGTGGGCGACGCACACTTTATCTTTTCCCGCGCGTCGAGGATGCCGACTATGTGCTGCTTGATGCAACTGCCTCGGCCTGGCCACAGCATCCCAGCGATCTGCGTCGGACGGTCGATGAACTGTTGGCGGGCGATTTTGGGGTTGCCGCGGCCGAGGATGGCTATTTGTTGTTGCAGCGTGGAGCTGCTGCCCGCGAGCTGCCCCCGGCATTTTTCTCGGCCTGGCAGGTGCCGCCAGAGGGGCTGGCTGGGTTGGCCGAGACTGAAGTCCTTTTCGGCGACGAGCAGGGAGCGCTGTTGGCGCTGCGCGGCTATGCCGCAGCCTCGGACCGCTACGGAGAACTGGTCGTGACCCTGCTCTGGGAGGCGCTGCGTCCGCTTGAGCAGGAGTTGCACTTTTACATCGCCTATCTGGACCCACAAAGCCAGCCATTTCAGGAGAGCCAGTTTTATCCGCCGCCCGCACTCCTGTGGTATCCTACCACGCAGTGGGAACCGGGCCGGGCCGTGAAGATGCAGACCTTGCCCTGGCGGGTAGAGGATGCCCAGTTTGGCCTGGCGGTTGGGGTATTTGCAGGGGAAGGTGGCTGGGCGGGCGGCAAGCGGCTGGATGTCGTGCACACAGAGCCGTCTCTGCCCGTGTGGGCAGAGGGAAGCCTGGTCCGGCTGGCTGGTTTTGCCCGCCAAGGGGCAGGCTGGGCCCCGATCGACCCAGCCGCCGGCGAGGGCGGCGTGCAGCTGGAGAGGGCGTTTGTGGGCGGATTGCAGCTCGAAGCGGCCAGCTGGCCAGACAAGGGGGTCGCTGGACAGGAACTGCCGGTGACCTTGTACTGGCGGGCGACTGAGCGCTCTGCGGCCGACAGCTCGATCTTTGTGCAGCTGCACGATGCAGCGGGCAACAATTTTGCTCAGTGGGACGGAGCGCCCGCCGACGCGGTGGGGCAGCTGCCGGTCAGCGCGTGGCCACCTGGCTGGCGGGGCCGTCAGGAACTGAGGGTGTCGCTGCCCGACACCCTGCCAGCGGGCGAGTACAGCGTCGTGGTTGGGATGTATGACTGGCAGAGCGGGGTACGTCTGCGGGTCGCCGGAGAGGAGAGCGTGGTGGCTGGCCGGGTTGGGGTCACCCGCACAGAAACCAGAGAAGGATTGGGGCGATGAGTCTGATCACACTGTCCGAACCGCACAGCAGAGTGGCTGAAGCGTATCAGAGTCTGCGCACCAGCCTGGAATTTTCCAGCCTGGAAAAACCGGTGCATTCGATTTTGGTGGCGGCTGTAGACAACAGCACCGACAAGTCGACGTCGGCTGCCAATCTGGCGGTGGTGATGGCCCAGGCTGGGGATCGTGTGATCCTGGTCGATGGGGATTTGCGCCAGCCACGCCAGCACGAGCTGTTCGGGCTGTCCAACCACAGCGGGCTGGCCCAGTGGCTGGAGGCGGGGGGGGCTCCTCCGCTGCAGCAGACGATGCTCCCCAATCTGCGCCTTCTGGCCGGCGGGCCCGCCGTCAGCAACCCGGTCGCGCTGCTGAGCACGCGCCGGCTGGGAGAGCGGCTGGGGGAATTGGCCGCGTTGGCGCAGTATGTGCTGGTCGACGCACCTCCACTGCTCTCTGTCACCGATGCTGCGCTCTGGGCCAGCCAGGTCGACGGCGTGGTTTTGTGGGTCAGCGGCGGCAGCACACAAAAAACACAGGCACAACGCGCCAAAGCGATCTTGGAGCGAGTCCAGGCCAAGCTGTTGGGCGCCGTGCTGCTGAATGCAGAGTGAATCAGGAGAGAACGGACAGATGAAGGGGCTTATTCTCAGTGGCGGCAAAGGCACGCGCCTGTATCCGATCACCTTCAACCGCGCCAAACAGTTGGTCCCGATCGCCAACAAACCTGTGCTCTTTCGGGTGATCGAGGCGATCCAGGAGGCGGGAATCGAGGAGATCGGCATTGTGATCGGCGACACCGGCGCGGAAATTCGGGAGGCGGTCGGGGACGGCAGGCGTTGGGGCGTCCGGATCACCTATCTTCCTCAGGAGGCACCGCTTGGCCTGGCCCATGCGGTCAAGATCAGCCAGGAATTTTTGGGCGACGAACGCTTCGTCATGTTTCTGGGGGACAACGTGATCCAGGGGGGAATCAGCGGCCTCATCCGCCAGTTTGCGTCCAGCGACTGGAACAGCCAGGTGGTGTTGACGGCGGTCGACCAGCCCCAGCACTACGGGGTGGCCGAGCTCAACGAACAAGGAGGGATTCGTCGGCTGGTCGAGAAACCGCGCAGCCCGGCGAGCAACCTGGCGCTGGTCGGCATCTATATGTTTGACCACAACGTCTTCAAAGCGGTCAACGCCATCAAGCCGAGCTGGCGCGGCGAGCTGGAGATCACCGACGCCATCCAGTGGCTGGTGGAAAATGGCTACGCTGTGCACCCGTATGTTCATCGGGGCTGGTGGATTGACACCGGCAAACCGATCGACATGCTGGAGGCCAACAACCGGGTGCTGGCCGAGCTTTCCCATCGGGTGGAGGGCTATGTGGACCGGGACAGCAAAGTCGACCATCTGGTGACTGTCGAGCGGGGTGCCGAAATCATCAACAGCGTGATCCGCGGGCCCGCCATCATCGGCGAGCATACCCGCATTGTCAACAGCTATGTGGGCCCTTTCACCAGCATTTTTCACCATACCCACATCGAAGACAGCGAGCTCGAACACAGCATTGTGCTGGACCACAGCAAGATCGTGGGGATTCCGAGCCGGATCGAGGACAGCATCATCGGCCGTGATGTCGAGGTGACCTACAGCCCGATCAAACCCAAGGCGTACAAGATGACGTTGGGAGACCATTCGCGCGTCGGGTTGTTGTAGTTTGGCTGTGGCCGAGTCTCTGCCCTTCTCTCCGATTCTCTCGGTGGCGGCGCTGGCCGCTGCACTGCGCCGTTGGCGGCCAGGAGACCCGTTTGCGGAGGCAAGCCCCGTGCTCTCTGGGCGCTCTCTGGCGCCGTTCTACCGCCTGCGGCCCGGCAGTGTCGAGGAAGAGGGAAGGGCGGCAGCGCAGCTGGCCGGCGATGTCGCCGAGCGTCTGCGCCGCC
This sequence comes from Caldilinea sp., assembly GCA_026389955.1. The sequence continues at coordinate 7,510 of JAPLGY010000320.1, forward strand.
TCCGCCAGGCCTATGGGGAGTGGCAGCAGTTTGAACCGGGCCCCTATTTTGATTTGACCGAGGAGCAGGCGGCGTTGCTTACCCGGGTTGTGGAGCGAGCCTCTACGGTCCATGTCGTGATCTATCTGGATGCGCTGCTGCCTGCTTTTCAGGCGGTGCAGGGCTGCGCAGGGCAGAACTCGCCGCAGATGACCCCCTGCTGGCAGAATGCGTTGACCCGCTCCTGGAGTCGCTTGCTGGAGGTATTGGGGACAGCCCAGAGAGCGCTGCAGCAAGACATCACGC
>JAPLGY010000558.1 GCA_026389955.1 Caldilinea sp.
GGCTGCCCCTGTTCGTCCACAACCCGATTGGGGTCGATGGCATTCCAATTTTCTGCGCCGGTCGATTCAAGCACCAGACCCTGGTCCACCCACCGATACTCTGGGTGGGTCGGGTCAAGCGTGCGGTTGGTTGCCAGACCGATCACCGAACGCGGGCTGCCAAAGGTGGAAGCTGCGTAGTAGAGATACCACTCTCCGTTGAAAAAAGAAATATCGGGTGCCCAGAGATCGACCGCGCCGGGTACGGCCTGTCCGATCCAGGCTGGCGGCCGTTCAAAGACACGACCGCACCACCGCCAATCGACCCGATCGGGCGAACAGATCACGATCACGCGGGACCCGGTGGAGAACACATAGTAGGTGTTGCCCTCTTTGGCCATCACTGGGTCGTGGATGCGCTGGATAAATCCGGTGGGCTCCAACACAACCGGGCTGGGGGCCGGTTCGATCGGCCTGCAGCCAGCCAGCCACAGCAGCGTCACCCCAAGAAACCAATGAAATTTCATAGTCGGTTTGGCGGCAGAAACCACCCATCTTAGCGGGTGGAGGAAGCTGCTTTTCTCCTTTCGTAGACAGACAGTCTATCACCGGACTCTTCTGTCGCCAAAGCGGTTGTACGAACCGCTCTTTGACCCCCAGTGGGCCCGTTCAGCAGACAGCTCTCGGCTTTCAACAAGATTGAGGGCGGCGAGATTCCCCTGGCGTTCGCTGGGGGGATTCTGTTCCAATTCAGGTTGTTTCAGCAGCGGGTATACAATACAATCCTGTGGCGAAAAGCAGAATTGATTCAAAAAGTATGGTTGGTTGTTGTATGTTGTGCCGTAAAGGAGCCTTACATGACAAATGCCGGATTTCTTCCAGCTGTTCACCGTCGGCAGTTTCTACAACTGTTGGGGGGATCGGCAGCTCTGATTGCTTTGAATGCCTGCACGATTCCCAGCGGGGTGGAGCTGGCCACGCCTACAGCGGGCGTGGTGGAGGCGATTTCGCCGCAACGAGGCGGCGTTTTGCGCCTCGTGTTCACCGATGACCTCCTGACTTTGAATCCAGGAACTGCTTCTACCTTTGCCGACGTCGATGTCGCAAAGATGCTCTACGACGCGCTGTTCTGGGTCAGCGAAGGAGAGGAAGGAGCCCCCATCTATCCGATGTTGGCAGAATCCTGGGAGCTGAACGAAGATGCGACCGTCTACACCTTGCATTTGCGACCAAACGTTGTCTTTCAACATGGTACCCCTTTTACGGCCAAAGATGTTGAGTACAGCATCAACCGGATGTTGGATCCTGCTTTGGGAACGATTGCAGCTTCCTTGTCTATGGTCGAACGGATAGAAATTCTTGACGAACTGACAGTCGTCATCTACCTCCGTGAGCCCAATGTCGCGCTCCCGACGGTGTTGGGGGGCCCCTTTGCCCAAATTGTCCCCCACGATCGAACGACGGAACAGCTTTCTGAGAAACCTGCTGGCACTGGCCCCTTTGTGCTGGCGGAGTATGTGCCGGGTGAACGGATTGTTTTCAAACGCAATGAGAACTACTGGGACCCGGAACGCCCGTATCTGGATGAAGTGCAGGTGATCGTGATCCCAGAAGTGGCGGCACAGCTGGCAGCGCTGACGGGCGGCCTGGTCGATTTTTTGCAAAGTGTGAGTCTGGAAAATCTGGCCATCCTCCAAAATGTCCCAGATGTCACCCTTCTGGAAGGGGTTCAGGGCTATTATCCAGTTTTTGCAATGCGTGTCGATCAAAAACCTTTCGACGATGTACGCGTTCGTCAAGCCATGAAGCATGCGGTCGACCGCAATGCCCTGCACAGTGCCTTGATGCTTGGGCGCGGCTCGATAGGCAACGACCAGCCGATGGCCCCCGGCACCCCTTTCTGGGCCGATATTCCCCCGCTGGACTATGATGTTGAAAAGGCCAAAGCTCTTCTGGCTGAGGCAGGGTACAGCGACGGGCTGGAAGTGACCTTGACCATTGCAGAGATCGGGGGCCCGCGCATCAACGAGGCGGCGGTGGCCATCCAAGAAATGGTCAAGGCCGCCGGAATCACCCTGCTCCTGGAAAAGGTGCCTGCCAGCAGCTACTATGTCGAAAAGTACATGCAGGTGCCATTTTATATCAGCTGGTGGCCCACTTTGAGTGACCCAGAGACGGTCATGCCGGTGGCATTCACTGCGTCCGGCATCTACAACGAAAGTGGTTGGAGTGATCCCCGGGCTGAAGAACTGATCGCGGCTGCACGGGGGGAGCAAGATGTTGAAAAGCGCAAGGCCCTGTATGCTGAGTTGCAGCAGTTGATCAGTGAAGAGGGAGGGGTCCTGATCCCGTACGTGGCTCCGCTGCTGCAGGCGGTGCGCAAGAACGTGCATGGCCACATTCCTGCGTTACCGACCGCAGCCCACAAAATCTGGGTTGGATGAGGTTGTTTTGCTGCTGCCCGGCTTCCACAGGAAGCCGGGCAGATATCTGTATGGGGGGGAAGCCCCGGCCAGAGGGTGAAACGCTGCTACTTGGCCTTGGGGCCGTTTTTGCTGCACCGCCGTGTGTCAATGTCCCCTTCGTAGCTGAGCGCCTCTTTGTCACGTTCGCCGG
>JAPLGY010000007.1 GCA_026389955.1 Caldilinea sp.
GGAGCAGATCGAGGCGATGCTGGTGGAGAATCAGCGTCTGCCGCGCAAGCAGCGTTATACAAGCAGGAAGATCTATCGTGCGCTGCGTGAGACAGGCTATCAAGGGGCGGAATCGACGGAAAGGGTCCCCAAAAGGATAATCAGCCATCTCGCTTGTGTAAACCCATACCCTGTGCAACAATGAACAGCCAGACGGTCATCGCTGCGTTGCCGCTGACGGAACATGCCCCAGAAAATCGAGGCGTATCTGTATGGCAGCCAGAACCGTAGTGGGTGCGGCGCGCGAACCACAGCGTGGCAGCAGGTGCTCGGTCCGCTTCTGGAACTGAATCGCGCGGGTACCACACTTTGGCCACAACCCAAGGCGAAACGCTAAGCTCAGTCGCTCCTACGGAGCGAACACGCTATCCAATGACGCTTGACCAGACGTTCGCAATCACAGAAAAAAATTAGGAGTATTGTATGGTCATTTCGATTTTCATGTTTTGGCTGATCTGCAGTATTGGTGCTGCTGCCGTTGCCCGCAGCAAAGGACGCAGCGGTTGCTGGTGGTTTTTTATTGGCATACTGATTGGCCCTGTGGCATTACTCATTGTTGGGTTTATGGCATCGGCGCAGGCATCACCAGCAATGAACCGCGCAATTGACGACGTCATACCAGCCGCATCGGTGAGGTCTCCGGCGGTTCCTGCCGCAGCATCGCCGATGGATGACCGATTGAAACTGCTCACTGAACTAAAGCAAATGCTTGATGCATCATTGATTACTCAAGCAGAGTACGACATCAAAAGAGCAGAAATTTTGAAGCGAATGTGATTCAGGGCGCGCTCTGTCTGGCATGCCTTTCGTTTCAGTCTACATCTCTGATCCTGCCCAGCCGGCTGCAAATTCTCAACAAATTTTTGTACCAGTCGCCGTTCCTGGGTGCGACAAAGCTGTTCTGGGAACACATCCCTGGCAACAAGAAAAGCGAGGACAAAAAAGCTGAAAGGTCGTACGTAATTTGACAATCCCAAACGACTGGTTCTATACTACATGCTAGTCTGCGGGTGTAGCTCAACGGCAGAGCGTTTGCTTCCCAAGCAAAATGTTGAGAGTTCGAATCTCTTCACCCGCTCCTCTCCCCACAAATTTTTGGGTTTGCGCCTACGTATACCCCTCTTCCCAGAGTCCACAAATGTATCATTGATGTGCCCTTCTCTTCATCGCTCTTTTGAGCTGTTGGACGTGACGTTGCGGATGTAGATGGGCTGAATCTCTAAGAGCTCGTTTAGAAATTATACCGGGAGCGGCTGTGCATCTGAGCAAGGGATGGATTGATGCCAAGGCTGATTCTGGCGAATGCCGGGGAGACGGCGAAGGAGTATACAAAGCAGATGGCAGGGAGCGCGTCCTATCCGACCCCGACCGTGAGGGAGGGGCACACTTTCGGTCGTCTTGACACTCTGACATCCCCAGACTCGGTTCCGCAGCATCTGCCCTGACAAAAAACAGCCTGTTCCGCAGATAGATTGACTGCGCGCACCCAACCCGACAGAAAACCCTGACTTTTCCGACAAAAAACCCCGACTTTTCCGAAAAAAAATCCCGACTCCGATCCCCGACTGTTCGGCGATCCGCACGCCCCTTTTTTCTGTATGATACTTCTATTGATTCCCATAAATCAGCGTCGTCGGTGCCACGATTTGGTGGATGCAGAGCAGAAGTGAGGCAATCTCGGGTACGAGCAGTTCTGTCCGACAGAACCTCCACCCCCCTATCACACGCAAGTATGAAGGTTATATCGGCGTTTTTCAAATCAGTGTGCACAAAACTGCACAAAGCTTACCTTCTAATATCCAGGAGATCATGATGGCAAACATTATTCTACCGGCAACGTACGTGACTGTACGCGACGAAGGGCTGATCAGTGTCGGGGGCGTCAGCACCGGCAATGTCGGGGTGGTCGGCACAGCAGCAGACAGCACCACCGACACAGTACATCTTGTCACCAGCCTCACCGATGCCAGAGACCTTCTCGGCAGTACATCGGGCCAGGCCAGCAGCGGCAATCTGTTCAAGACACTAGAAATCCTCTTTGCTAATGGCGCCGGTACAGTCTATGTTGTCGTGGTGGCCGACGAAAGCCCAGAGAGCTACCGTGCCGGCCTCGAGCTCCTGGCCAATGAAACTGTCAATATCGTCCTGCTGGCGGGCCAGGACGCCACCAATGCCGACATGGTCGATGTCCTGAAAGGGCATCTGGCCGCAACCGAAAGCATCAACCGCGAACGCATCGGCGTGATGGGCTGCAACGGCTCCGTCTCCGTCAATGACATTCTCAACGCCAAAGGCAACCTCGTCCACGACGGCGGCCGTGTGATCTACGTCGCCCCAGGCATCACCCTTTCCCGCCGCGATCCGGCCACCGGCCTGACAACGCCAGAGCAGCTTTCCGGCGCGTACACCGCTGCAGCCGTCACAGGGCTGATCTCATCGCTGCCTGTCCAGGCCAGCCCAACCAACAAAACCCTGAATCTCACCAGCCTGGCTGTCAAGTTCAACCACGGCCAGCTGGAGAAACTCGTCGAGGCCAATGTCCTCACCGTCGAGCAGCGCGAAGGGCTGCGCGTGGTCAAGGGCATCACCACCTCCACCAACAAAGCCTGGTCACAGATCACCACACGCCGCATTGTCGACTACGCAATCTTCGGCGTGCGCGCCGCCTGCAACCCCTACATCGGCAAGCTGAACAACGACCGCGTGCGCGGTGCCATGAAGGCGACGATCGACGGCTTCCTGACCCGCATGGTAGAGAGCGAGGCGCTGATCAGCTACGAACTGAGCGTCTCGGCCACGCGCGCCCAGGAGATCGCCGGTCAGGCCATCGTCACCCTGACGATCCGCCCGACCTTCAGTA
>JAPLGY010000441.1 GCA_026389955.1 Caldilinea sp.
CAGCCCGGCGACAAAGCCCCCGAAGTGACCCTGTCCACCGGCTTTCTCGCCACCTCCCGCCTGCTGGCCGACACCGCAGGCAAAATCCGCCTGATCAGCACCATTCCCAGCATCGACACCAGCCTCTGCGACGCCCAGACCCGCCGCATGAACCAGGAGGCCGCCGGGCTGGGCGACTCGGTGGTCGTGATCACTGTCAGCGTGGACATGCCCGCAGCCCAACCACGCTGGTGCGGCGCCGCCGGCATCGAACAGGTCTTGATGCTTTCAGACTATCTGGATCTCGCCTTCGGCCGCGCCTACGGCACCGCCGTCCCCGAACTGGGCGCCGAACAGCGGGCGCTCTTTGTGGTGGACAGCCAGGACACTATTCGTTATGTCGAATATGTGCCCGGGATCGGCCAGCACCCTGACTATGAAGCGGCAGTCGCGGCGGTGCGCGGCCTGCTGTAATCCCTCTTCGACACGGAGAGAAGCTGCCGGGTCCAGCCAACGCTGTCCCGAAAGCAACGTTCCAGAAAGGTGGCATACACGATGCTGTGGGCTTTTGCACTGTTGGGCGCGGCGGCCGGCTATCTGCTGGGCTCGATCCCGGTGGGGCTGTGGGTATGCCGGCTGTATGGGGTGGACATTCGCAAGGTGGGCAGCGGGCGCATCGGCGGCACCAATGCCTGGCGGGCCGCCGGTCTCAAGGCGGCTCTCCCGACAATTGTCGGCGACGCTGTCAAGGGGGCGGTGGCGGTGTGGGCGGTGCACTGGCTCTTCTTTCTTCTTTTCCCCGAGCCTGCCACGATGTCGGTCGAAGACGCTGTCGCCCGCACCGACGCGCTCAACCTGGCGCTGGCCGGGGCCGGGGGGCTGGCCGTGGTCGGCCACAACTGGTCCTTTCTCAACGGGTTCAAGGGCGGGGCGGGGGGAATCACCGCAGCCGCCACCACGCTCGCCCTTTCCCCGTTGGTCGGCGGCATCGTGGTGGTGGTGGGGGCCTTTCTGATCTGGTGGTCGCGGATCGCCTCGGTCGGCACCTTGGCCGTGGCGGTGGCTTCGTTTGCCCTTTTTCTGCTGCTGGCGGTGGACCAGATCACACCGTGGCCTGTTGCGCTCTACGGCATCCTCGTGCTGCTGGCAGTCCTGATGGCGCTGCGGCCCAACCGAGAAAAGCTGCGCCAGCAGCAGGAGCGGATCATCACGCTCTGGTGAAGCTCTTCTGATCCTGCGCCGAGTCGGTGCAGGATCAGACGGCTAAAAGCCCAGGTAGGCTTGGATCACCTTGGGGTCGCGCAGCAGCGCCTGCGCGCTGCCCGCCATTGTGATCCGTCCGGTTTCCAGCACATAGGCCCGGTTGGCCACCTGCAAAGCGGCCTGGGCGTTCTGCTCGACCAGCAGGATGGTGGTGCCTTCGGTCTGATTCAACCGGCGAATGATGTGGAAGATCTCTTCGACCAGCAGCGGGGCAAGGCCCATCGAGGGCTCGTCGAGCAAGAGGATGGCGGGCCGCTGCATCAGCGCCCGTCCAATCGCCAACATCTGCTGTTCCCCGCCCGACAACGTGCCGCCGCGCTGCCCCACCCGCTCTTGCAGCCGGGGAAAAATTGCAAAGACGCGCGCCAGCCGCCGCTCGAACTCGGCCAGGTCGCGCAGCAGAAAGGCCCCCATCTCCAAATTCTCGAAGACGGTCAGCGCGGGAAAGATCCCGCGGCCTTCGGGCACATGGCCGATGCCCTGTTCGACGATTTTGTGGGGGGAGACCGACCGGATCGAGTGCCCGTTGAGTTGGATCTCTCCCTGTCTCGGCTGGATCAGCCCCGAAATCGAGCGCAGCGTGGTGGTTTTCCCGGCGCCGTTGCTGCCGATCAGGGTGACGATTTCGCCCCGCTCGACCGTGAGTGAAATTCCTTTGAGGGCGTGGATCTTGCCGTAGTAGGTGTTGACGTTGGTCAATTCCAGAACTGGTGTGCTCATCTTCAGCTGCCTTCTCCAGCAGGGCCGTGTGCGCTTGCCGCGCTGCGCCCCAGATACGCCTCGATCACCCGTTGGTTTTTTCGAACTTCTGCGGTGGTGCCTTCGGCAATTTTCTGCCCGTAGTCGATGACCGTGACATATTCTGAAATGCCCATCACCACCTTCATATCATGTTCGATCAGCACGACGGTGACGCCCAGTTCGTCGCGCAACCTGCGAAACAGCCGGATTGCCGCCTCCGTCTCCTGCGGGTTCATGCCGGCGGTCGGTTCGTCCAGCAAGATCAGCTTGGGTTTGGCGGCAAGGGCCCGGGCGATTTCGATCCGCCGCTGCTGGCCGTAGGGGAGGTTTTTGGCGAGCTGGTCGCCGAGTCCGGCCGGCAGCCCCACATAGCGGAGCAGGCGGATCGCCTCCTGGCGGGCACTCTCTTCTGCCAGTTGGAAGCTGCGGGTGCGCAGCACGGCTCCCCAGAGGGTGCTGGGCGTCTGGGTGTGGGCCCCGACCAGGACATTTTCGAGCACCGTCATGTTGTGAAAGAGACGGATATTTTGAAAGGTGCGGCACATGCCGATTGCGGTGATCTGGTCTGGCCGTTTCCCGGCAATGTTCTGGCTGTCGAAGACGATCGTTCCGGCGTCGGGCCGGTAGATTCCGGTAATCGTGTTGAAGATCGTCGTCTTGCCGGCGCCGTTGGGGCCGATCACGCTGGAAATTCTGCCCGGCGTGATCTGCAAGTCGACGTTGTTGACGGCCACCAGCCCGCCAAAGCGTTTGGTGACGTTGCGCAATTCCAGCAAAGGTGTCATCGCTTCTCT
>JAPLGY010000411.1 GCA_026389955.1 Caldilinea sp.
GGATGCTCGGCACGGTGCCGGTGACATCGCGCAGCGCATAGAGAATCTTGTCGGCTGGCGCCAGATTGGCGGTCTGGGCAGCAATCACCAGCCCGATCTCCCCCAGCTGGCGGCGAAAGTGTGCGTCTGTGAGCTCGGCGGTCCATCCCAGGATGCTCTCCAGTTTGTCGATGGTGCCGCCCGAAAAGCTCAGCCCGCGGCCGCTCATTTTGCCAACCGGCAGGCCACAGGCCGCCACGATGGGCCCCACGGCCAGCGTCGTTTTGTCGCCGACCCCGCCGGAAGAATGTTTGTCGACGATGACCGCACCGGGCAGGATGTCGTGCAGCGACAGCTGCTCGCCCGAGGCTGCCATCGCCAAGGTCAGGTCAGTGGTCTCTTGGTCAGTCATCCCCCGGAAGTAGACCGCCATCAGCCAGGCCGCCGCCTGGTAGTCGGGGATGGTGCCGTCAGTGACGCCGCGGACAAAAAATTCGATCTCCTGGCGCGAGAGCACGCCGCCGTCACGTTTTTGGGTAATAATGTCAACCGGGTTCATGCCAATCTGCCTTTTGTTGTGTGGATGGGCTGAAACCTGGCTGGCCCCCAGAGGGGGCCAGCCAGGCAGACGACTACCGGACGACCACCCGATCGCTGGCGCTGCGTCCGAAGACCTCAGGGGCATACATCTCTTCCGCCCGAGCTGGCGGCACGACATAGCTGCCTGGCGTCGTGGCGCGGGCCACATAGCTGTATTCGTAGACGCCGTCCCACAGCAAGGGGGTGAACGCCTCGGCGCCGGCGTCGCGCAGGTTCTGGTGGTCGTACCATGGGCCCCACCACCAGGAGCGGCTGTCGACGCTGGGGTCCGCAGGCACCGGTTCGGAGACTGCCAGCCCCGGGTTGAGAATCTCCAACCCAGCAGGCAGACGATCGACCAGCGCGACATGGTAGCGGCGGTTGACCGCCACCAGGGTCAGCCGCACCCGCACGCGCGCTCCGGCTGCGATCTGCCAGGTGCCCTCCTCGTCGCGCACGACGTCGGCAGGGTCATCCACCGCCTCGTAGGTGCGGGCAACGACAAAGCCGCGGTCGAGCGGGTCAAGGTCGAGGTCGGTCGGGGCATAGCGCAGCCCCAGCCGGTAATAGAGCCGGCCAGCCCCCTCTTTGTCGATGACGAGTTCCTGCGTCTCCGGCTGTTGGAGCAGCCACTCCATCGGTGCCACAGTCTGTTGGGTCTCTGTGGTGCGCCCCTGGTGGGTGTGTTCGGCCACGGACTCCTCGCCCAGCCACAGACGCGCCACAAAGTCCGGGTCAACCGCCTCGTAGGTGTTGAAGTAGCGGTCCATCGCCAGCAGCACAAAGACATTTTCCTGGGTGTTGGACCAGCGCCCGTTGCGGCGCCCCTCCATCAGCCCAGCCACGACCTTGACGATCAGGTCGCTCTGCGCATCCTGGGCGATGAGCGCATCCAGAATCACGGCGTCGGTGCGGCGGTTGGAATGGAGCAGGACATACTCCTGGTCGTCGTAGGAGACGACGAAGTTGGCAGCGCCTGCGCTCTCCACAACCTGGTTGTTCAGAGTGCGCACGATCGCGGCGACCTCCTGGCTCGAAGCAGGGTCGCTCGCCAGCACCTGCCACAGCCATGCCTGCGCCTCCAGGCTCTGGTCGGCCAGCGGCAGTTCAGCCGCCAGCGCACGCGCTTTGGCGTAGTCGTAGTCGCCCGCCAGCGCACGCACAAAGAGCGCGTAGCTGCTGATGGCGTGCCGGGTTCGGGCGCTGTACCACTCTGGGAAAAACTGCTCGACCGTGCGCAGATAGCCGATGGCACCGTCGAGCATCGGCTGCGCCACTGCATAGTCTTTGCTGCGGGCGACGACCAGGGCATGGGTCACAAAGACCGAGTTGTAGGGGATCGAGTCATGGCCACGCGCCCAGTAGGGGAACCCGCCGTCCAGGTTCTGCATCTGGCGCAGACGCTCGAGGTCGCGCTGCACGGCAGCATCGATCTCGGGATCGGCGGGCAGGCCGGCAGCTTGGAACGCAGTGAGCACCTCACGCAGGGCAGCGACGCTCAAGAGGCGCGCGCCCAATTGCTCCGAGCACTCGAACGGATAGGCGTACAGGTACAGATAGGCGTCGGTGAGCGTGGCCAGCGCAGTCGAGGAGGTGCTCAGTTCCAGCCCACCGAACTGGGCAAAGACCCCCTGCGGCCGGGCGATCGGCTGGACAACCGCCCCATCGTCGATCACGCCGTAGGTGGCGAACGCCTCCGTGGTCGCCGGCGTGTAGACAGGCAGCTGGACCGTGGCGGCGTCGGCGTAGTCGCCGGAGACCGCGGCCAGCTGAATGCTCGCCGTGCCCGCTGCAACGGCAGCGGCAGCGAAACGCACTTCGACCCGGTCATTGGCGGGCACCTCCACCCGCTGCCCCTGGCTGGCCTCCAGCTGCAGATTGCTGCTGCGGGCCACAACATCGACAGTCAGTGGGACGTCGGTCTGGTTCTGGACGACGACAGGGAGCTCGAAGCGGTCGCCGAAGTTGAGAAAACGCGGGGCAGACGGCCGCACCATCAGCGGCAGCCGTGCCGTGACATTGCTTTCAGCAGCCCCAAACTGCTGAGCGGTCGCCGCCACCACCATCACCCGGTAGCGGGTCAGGTTGTCAGGCAGCTTGTAGGACACATAGACGGAACCATCCGGGCCTGTCCGCTCAGCCGGGGCAAAAAGAGCCAGCGGGTCAAAATTGCTGCGAACCGCAATCGATGAGCCGACAGCTTGTTTGTTGCTGGCCTCCGCCATCGCCGGCATCTCCCCCATCGCCGGGGCCGCAGCCGGCATGGCATCGAAACTCTCGCGCGCGGCTGTCGCCATCGGCGCTGCAAAGCCGCCGTCCATCACCACACCGTCCAAGGCTGGGGTCACCTGGGCCGGATTGGCCAGCAGCAGGCTGCCGCGCCCATAAAAACTGCTGATCTCGGCGCTGCGAGCACTGTAGAAGATGGCCAGCGGGTCGGCCAGCGTATACCCGGTCAGGGCAAGCACCGCCTCGTCGACCACAACCACCGCCAGCTCGGCGCCTTGCACCGGATTGCCCTGCTCGTCGGAGACCTGCACGGTGAGCCCTGTCTCTGCCCCCGGGTCGACACGCAAGACATCCGGCGTAGCGACCACCGTCAACGTCCGGCTGAGCAAGGAAATGTCCAGCTGCAGCGAACCGGTGGCGTAGGCAGGTTGGGGCGGTGCACCGTCGACCGGTTTGCCGACATCGTCCAGACGCGGGGCCGACCCGTTGACATCCACTTGAAGCTGCAAGGTGGGCAGATAGGCTGCCTCGATCGGAATTTCCAGCGCCGCTTTGCCGCCGTCGAGAGAGAAATTCTCGGTGTAGAGGATGCCGCTGCGCGCAACAGTGAGCAACCCAGATCCCTCGGTGAAGGGGGCCTGCACCAGAATGCGGGCAGTCTCGCCCGGCGCATAGCGCTGCTGGTCGGGGATCAGCAGCACCTGCTGCTGGGTCAGATCGCGAGAAGGAAGCAGTGCGCCGCCGCTGACCCAGGCGGTCAGCTCGGTACGGTTGAGCCGTTCGGCCCCATCGCGCACCTCGGCCGTGACCCGATACTCTCCACCCTCCCCAGTCGGCAGGCTGCAAGGAACCGGCTCGTCGGCCGAAACCACGTCGCAGAGCGCTTCGTCGACCTCCTGCTGCACCCACCCGCCCTGTTTGAAGACCCATGCCAGCCGCACGCTGCGCACACGGACCGCATGGCCCGCAGCAGCGTTGCCGTCGACGTCGGTGACAACGACATCATATTCGAGCGGCCTGCCCTGCTCGACAAACGAGCTCCGGCCACGCAGCCCGACGTAGCGCTGTGCCGTGTTTACCTTCAGCGATGTCTGCGCTGAACACGTCTGGCGGTTGACATCCATCACCGCAGCCGCA
>JAPLGY010000593.1 GCA_026389955.1 Caldilinea sp.
GTATCCCGATCACCAGATCTTCCTGTGCAGTCACCCGGTGCAAAAACGCAGAGAAGACCGAAAACAGCGTCATAAACAAAGTTGAGCCCTGTTTTCGAGCCAGCCGCTTCACAGCGTCCGCCAACTGGCGCTCGAGTTGCCACACCACACGACCGCCGCCAAAATGGGTCGTCGTCGGACGAGGTCGATCCGCTGGCAATTCCACAACCGGCAATGGCTCTGCCAGCTGGGCAAGCCAGTAGGCCTCGTGCTCAGCCATCGCAGGGCTCTCTTTCTGTTGAGATTGCCAGGCCAGGTATTCACGAAATTGCAGCGGCGGATCCAGGCGGGGCAACGCGCCTTTTCCCAGCCCAGCATAAAAATGGCCCAGCTCCTGCACAAGGATCGACCACGACCAGCCGTCGCTGAACGCATGATGGGCACGCAAAACCAAGATGTGCTGCTCCGGAGCAAGCCGCAGCAGCGCTGTGCCGAGCACAGGACCAGTCGCCAGATTCAACGGATGCTGGATTTCCTCCTGCAACCAGGCCGACAGCGCCTGTCGACGTTCAGATTCGGGCAGAGGAAAAAAGTCAATCAACGGCAGTTCCACCTGCCAGTGGCGCCAGATATGCTGCTCTTGCCCGGTGCCATCCAGGGTTGGGCGCAGCGCTGCATGGCGATCGCCCAAAGTATGCAGCACAACTGGCTCCACCAAAGCTGGCTGCACAGCTGTGGACTCAGGCAGAAAACCACCTGCACGCAACTCTCCGACACTCTCTTTGACAGCCTCTATCAACATATCCACATCGTCGTCTGTATGCGCAACCGACAGAAAACAGTTGCGCCCTTCCCAGACAAAAATTCCCCGCTCCAACAGGTGATAGAAAAAAAGATCTAGATTGTTTTTAAAGACAAAACGGAAAAGCGATCCAAATTGAACGAGGTGGATAGGCACCTCTTCTGCCTGAAACCAGTCGTTGAGCGTATTGACCAGACGGGCGGTCCGTCGGTTGAGCGTTGCATAAAGCGTTGAGCCGTCCGCTTTCAAACGCAGCAGCACTGCACAGGCTGCCGCCATGGTCAGCGGATGTTTCATAAAGGTTCCCGCAAAAAAAGTAGTTTCTACAGTCGGGTATGAGCCATCCCCATAACGCCAGAAGCCGCCGTCGATACAGTCCATCCAGGCAGAACGTCCTGCCACCAGCCCGATCGGCAGCCCTCCCCCCACAATCTTGCCGTACGTCGCAATGTCCGCTGCTACCCCAAACCAGGCCTGCGCTCCACCTGGATGAATCCGAAACCCAGTGATTGTCTCATCAAAAATCAGGGTGACCCCAGTGGCGTCTGTCAAAGTACGCAGCTGACGCAAAAACTCTGCTGGCTGCAGATCGGGGCGACGACTCTGCACAGGTTCGACCAGCACAGCAGCCAGTTCCTGTGCGCAGCCTCGGATCACCTCGAGCGATTGCGGGTTCCCATACTCCAACACCAGGGCGTCGGCAAGAAAATTCTGCGGGATGCCCGGAAAAATCGTCACTGCCCCAGGTTTTTCGTTGCCAGCCTCTGCAATGCCCAGGGTACTTTCGGCATGTCCATGATACGAACCGCTAAAATAGACGATCTTCGATCGCCTGGTTTTGGCCCGCGCAAGCCGCAGCGCCGTCATCACAGCCTCTGTACCCGAATTGCAGAAGGTTACCCGCTCCATGCCAGTCAATTCACAGACCAGCCGGGCCACTTCACCCGCCATTTGCGTGGTCGGGCCAATCCCCAACCCTTTCTGCAGTTGTGCAGCGACCGCTTCCGCCACAAAAGCAGGTGTGTGGCCAAAGAGCAACACACCAAACCCCATGGTGATGTCCAAATACCGGTTGCCATCTACATCCCAGAAAAAAGCCCCCTCCGCCCGTTCACCCATCAGAGGATA
>JAPLGY010000118.1 GCA_026389955.1 Caldilinea sp.
CGTCCCCCAACAAGTTGAACCCCAAGACCATCACAAACATAAACAGACCCGGGAAGGTCGAGATCCACCAGGCCCCCGGCATAAAACGGCGCCCCAACGCGATCATGGAGCCCCAATCCGGCTCCGGTGGCTGAATCCCAATGCCAATAAAGCCGAGCGAGGCCAACGCCAACACCGCAAAACCGAAATCCATCGACGCCTTGACCACAATGGCGGTCAACGTGTTGGGCAGAATGTGCCGAAAGATCACCCGCCACCGCGAAGCGCCGATCGCCCGGGCTCCCGCCACAAAATCCTCCTCGCGCACTTTGAGCATCTGGGCTTCCACCAGCCGACAGTAGCCGGGCCACCAGGTCACCGACAACGCCAGCATGGCCGGCACCATCCCCCGCCCCAACGCCGCAGCCAGCGCCATCGGCAGAAAGATCCCCGGAAAGGTGAGCATGACATCGGTCAGACGCATGATGATCTGGTTGGGGGTGCCGCCGACATACCCCGCCACCGCCCCCAGCGTCACCCCAATGCTGATGGCCACCCCCAGGATGATGAGCCCCACCTGAAACGACGTGCGGGTCGCAACGATCACGCGCGTGAAGACGTCCCGGCCTGCATCGTCGGTGCCGAACCAGTGGGTGGCGTTGGGCGGCTGCAGCCGGTTGTCCATATGAACGTCGCCGAGCGTGTCGCCCGGAAAGGGCACCCAGGTCGAGCCGGTCACCGCCACCGCCAGCATGACGACCACGATCCAAAGACCCAGGAGAGAAAGCCGGTTGCGCGCAAAACGAAAAAGCCCCCGACGCAGATCGCTGAGCTGCGACGCATGGTCCTCGCGCCAGCGAGCCAGCCTGGAAGACGGGTTTGACACAGATGAAGCCATGGCATCCCTACGAAAAACGGATACGCGGGTCCACCAGCCGGTACGCAAGGTCGGTGAACAGATTCACCACCACGACCACCACACCAATAAACAGGGTGGACCCCATGATCACTTGAAAATCGAGCAACAACGCTGCCTTGGTCGCATACTGGCCGATCCCCGGCCAGTCAAAGACAAATTCGATCAGCACGCTGCCCCCCAGCGCGAAACCGATCAGAAAACCGAGCATCGAGACCGTGGCAATCATCGCATTTTTCATCAGATACCGGCTCCACAGGATGCGCTCCTGAATGCCGTTGGCCCGTGCCACCATGACAAAATCCTTGCGCAACATGTCCAACAGATCGCCGCGCAGCTGCCGGGTAATCAAGGCGATCACCAGCAGCGACTGGCAGAGCGCCGGCAGCAGAAGATACCGGCTCGCCGTCCAGAAGCCCGACAGATTGCCCGCCAGCAGCGTGTCGAGCAGCAAAATCCCGGTGATGTTCTGCGGGTAGCTCTGGCGGGGGTCGAAGCGGCCGCTGACCGGCAGCCACTGCAGCAGCTGGCCGAAGACCAGCTGCAAGACGATCGCTATCCAAAAGACAGGAACGCTGACTGCACCGATCGAGACAAAACGAGAAAGATGGTCGGGCCAGCGGTCGCGCCAGCGGGCTGCCACCACCGCCAACGGAATTCCGACCAGCAGCCCGAACACGGTCGCCACCACCGTCAACTCCAACGTCGCTGCAAAGTAGGTGAGCAGGTCTGGCAGCACCGCACGACGGTTGCCGATCGAGTAGCCCCAATCCCCCTGCAGCAGCCCCCCCATATAGCGCAGATACTGCTCGGGGAGAGGGCGGTCCAACCCAAACTCCTCGATCATCTTTTCGATCTGTTCAGGCCGAGCCTGCGGACCTGCGGCCAGTTTGACCGGGTCGCCGGGCACCAGCCGCGAGATCACAAAGGTGACCAACGACAACAAAATCAAAACAACCGGAATCCAGAGCAGACGATTCAACAGATAACGCAACATAGACGGATTTCAACTGTCTTTAGAGCGAGCGCCCACAAGCTGCCCCGAAATGGGGGTGGGGGAGCGCATGCGCTCCCCCACCCCAACTACCCCTCCATCCACAGACGCCAGAAGTCGACGCTGATGTCCCCAAAATAGTTGTAGCCCTTCACCCGCTTGTTGTAGCCGACCACGTTGGGCGAGACATAGATCGGCACATCGGGTGCTTCGCCGGCAATCGCAGCCTGCAAGGTCGCCACCAGCTCCGCAACACGGGCTGCGTCGGTCGTGACCCGCAGTTCGTCGAGCAGCAGATCCACATCGGCGTTGCGGTAGAACGAACAGGCCTGGAAACTGCCGCCGGTCGGCCGGTCCCAGCTGCCGCTCCAATACTTTTCGACCAGCCAGGTGTCCGCCAAAGGCGGGAACTGGTCAAAAATAAACCCGATATGGGGGCCGGTCGCCGGCGCCGAACAGGCCCCCACGATGTCTGGCCAGTTTTTGGGCACCAGGTTGAGCGTAATGTTGTACTTCTTGAGCTCGTCGAGCAGAATCAGCCCGGCCGCTTCCTCAAAATCCAACCCGCTCACATAGACAAAGTCGATGTCGATGCCCCCCTCCTTGTACGCGCTTTGGTCGAGAAAGGCCTTGGCCAGCTCCGGGTCGTACGGGTACTGCGGCTCCAGGTTGGGGTCATAGCCAGGGACCCCTTCCGGCAACGGGCCGGTCATCAACTTGACATAGCCCATCTGCGAGTCGGAGAAGGCCTGGCGGTTGAAGCTGTGCGCCAAAAACTTGCGGAAGTTGGGGTCGGCCGTCGGCCCTTCCTGGGTGTTCATCTTGAGATAGCCGGCGAGCAGGCCGAAGTTGACCTCAGCGGTGTGGCTGCCGGTGCCGTTGATCTCTTCGATATCGTTGACCGAGATCGTGTCGGCCATGTCAAAGTCACCGGAGAGCAGACCAGTTTTGCGGGTCGCCACATCCTCCGTCTTGCGCCAGACCACCTTGGCCAGACGGCCAGCGCCCGGCCAGCCCTGCCAGTAGTCGGGCACTGCCTCCAGCTCGTAGACCTGGCCGATCTGCCAGTTGCCCTGGGCGAAAGGGCCGCTGCCCGCTTCATGGTCGATCAGATAGGCAGCGCCCTCGTCCCCCCCCTGGTCGTTGTCCATCGCCACCTTCTTGCTGACAATCGGCTGCTCCAGAAACGCCAGCAGACGGTCGAAGTTGCCGTACGGCGTCTTCAGCGTCATTTTCACCGTGGTGTTGTCGGTGGCCACCACATTTTCTGGGTCCAGATACCCCATCAGCAGGCTGGCCCGCTGTTTTTGGGCGCGCAACGTGCGCTGGTAGGAGTAGGCCACATCCTCGGCCGTCAGCGGCGTACCGTCGTGGAACTTCGCCTGGTCGGTGATCTGAAACGTCCACTCGCGGGCGTCCTCAGAGGCAGACCACTCCTGGGCCAGCCCTGGTTCGATCGGCTGCGGCCAGCCCCCCTCAAAACGGAAGAGCCGGTCATACATCTGACGCATCACTGCATTGATCGAATAGTCGGTGCGGTCAGAAGGGTCGATCGAAGCAATATCCTGGGAGCCCCCATAAATCATTACCTGAGGGGTGATCCCGCCAGCGCTGCTGGCAGCAGAAGGTGCGGCCGGTGCAGCCGGCGCGCAGGCCGCCAATGCCACACCGCCAGAGAGCATGGCCAGGGTCTGCAAAAACTGGCGACGGCTGATGCGCCCGCTCTGAAAATCGGCGACCAGCGCCTGGGTTGGGTTCTGCAGTCTGCGTTTCATCTTCGGTTGACTCCTGAATCTGATTGTGCAAAAAACTAAAGGCTCTATCTCTCCTCCAGACTGCAGGGCTGCCAGGAGGCACACCACAGCTGGCCTCAAATTATAGTAGACTATTCTAGCACAGACGCCGGTTCTCCTCAAAACCCGTTCTCTTGGACGGGTCTACTTCACGCTGGGGGCAGGTTTTTGGCAGC
>JAPLGY010000393.1 GCA_026389955.1 Caldilinea sp.
CCTTGGCTGCGGCGCCCTTGCTTGCGGTGCCCTTGCGTGCAGCGCTCTTTCTTGCGGTGCCCGTGCTTGCTGCGCTCTTGCGTGCGGCGCGCTTGCTTGCGGTGCCCTTGCTTGCGGTGCTCTTGCTTGCGGTGCCCTTGGCTGCAGTGCCTTTGGCTGCAGTGCCTTTGGCTGTCTGCTGCTTGGCGGCCAGCAATTCCAATGCCTGCGGCAGCGTCACTGTGTCCGGGACGAGTTCCTTGGGCAGTGTGACGTTGAGTTTTTTCCAGCGCACGTAGGGGCCGTAGCGCCCGTCCAGCACCTGGATTTCACCGCCCTCTGGGTGTTCTCCCAGTGTCGCAAGGGGTGCTTTGGTTGTTCCCCGTCGGCCACCGCCGGCTGCCTTGGCTGCCAGCAGCTCCAGCGCGCGATCCAGATCGATTTCGAGCACAGAATCGGGGGGACGGAGATTGGCATACAGGCTGTTGTGGACAACGAAGGCCCCAAATCGTCCGACACCGGCCTGCACGGGTTTACCGTCTTCTGGGTGTTCGCCGAGCAGACGGGGCAGGCTGAGCAGCGCCAGCGCGACCTCCATGGTCAGGTCATCCGGCTGCATTCCTTTGAGCAGGCTGGCACGTTTGGGTTTGCTTTTGCTGGTCGGGTCATCTTCGCCCAGCTGGACATACGGTCCGTAAGGGCCTACCTTGAGCAAAACTGGCAGTTCGCGTTCGGGGTCGTGGCCGATAAGCTGCGGCCCTTCTACCTTGCGCGCGAAGAGGGCGGCTGCCAGCTCGTCGGTCAAGTCAGCGGGGGCCAGGGTGGGCGGCAGGTTGGCAGTTTGCCGTTCGCCGTTTTCTTCGCGCACCAGATAGGGGCCATACTGGCCGATGCGCACCTCCGCCTGCAGATTGCCCAGGGTCACTGTGCTGGCTATCCGCGGGTCGATGGCGGTCTCACGGTTTTTGACCTGGTGTTCCAGTCCAGCCTCGCCCAAGTAGAACTGGCGCAGATAGGTGAGATAGTCGGTGTGCCCGGTGGCGATATCGTCGAGCCGCTGTTCCATATGGGCGGTAAATTTCAGGTTGACCAGTTCTTCGAAGTGGTTTTCCAGCAATTCGGTGACCGCAAAGGCCGTAAAAGTAGGGACCAACTCTTTGCGTTGCTTGAAGACATAACTGCGCTGTTGAATGGTGTCGATGATCGAGGCATAGGTGCTTGGCCGGCCGATCCCTTCGGCTTCGAGGGCTTTGACCAAAGTGGCTTCGGTGTAGCGGGCGGGTGGCTGGGTGGCGTGGCCGGCTGCATCCAACGCACGGCAGTCGACTGGCTCGCCGGCTGCAAGTTCGGGCAGCAGCTGTTCCTGGCTGTCGAGTGCGGCGTCTGGGTCGTCGGAGCCCTCTACATAGGCACGGAAAAAGCCAGGGAAGAGAATCGTGCGCCCGCTGGCACGAAAGGAGGCATTTTCGACCTGAATCGTGGCAGTGCGCAGCTTGAGCCGGGCGTTGGCCATCTGCGAGGCGACGGTGCGTTTCCAGATCAGGTCGTAGAGCGAGCGTTCACGGCCATCGAGCGGCAGGCGATCCACAGAAACCATCTGGTCGCCTGCTGGACGGATCGCCTCGTGCGCCTCCTGCGCGTTGGCTGTTTTGGTCTGGTAACGGCGGGGGGTTGGCGTCAGAAACTCTGCGCCATACATTTCTTGGATTCGACGGCGGGCAGCCTGGATCGCTTCTTCGCTCAGGTTGACTGAGTCGGTGCGCATGTAGGTGATGTAGCCGTTTTCGTAGAGATTCTGGGCGACGCGCATGGTCTCGCGTGCGCTGAGCCCCAGCTTGCGGTTGGCTTCCTGCTGCAGCGTGCTGGTGGTGAACGGCGCGTAGGGAGAACGGGAGGTCTCCTTTTCTTCGACGTCGGCGATCCGCCACGCCCCGCGCAGCAGCTGCTGGCGCAGCGTCTCTGCCTGCTGCTGGTCGAGCAGCAAAACTTCTCTGCCCGCAACAATCTGGCCGGTCTGCTCGTCAAAATCGCGGCCGCTGGCGACACGGCGACCGTCGACTGCGGTGAGTGTGGCCTCGAAGCGGTGGCCGGGCTGGTCTGGGCGTTTGTGGAGCTGGGCTTTGAGATCCCAGTACTGGCCGGCCACGAACGCCCGGCGTTGGCGTTCCCGCAACACCAAAAGGCGCACAGCGACGCTTTGGACGCGGCCCGCAGAAAGTTTGGGGGCAATTTTGCGCCAGAGCAACGGCGAGACGGTGTACCCGACCAGCCGATCCAGGATTCGCCGGGTCTCCTGGGCGTGCACCAGGTCCAGGTCGATGGTGCGCGTCTCGCGCAGCGCCTGTTCGATCGCCTCGCGTGTGATTTCATGAAAAATCATGCGACGAATCGGCTGTTTAGGATTCAGCACCTCGCGCAGATGCCAGCCGATGCTCTCCCCCTCCCGATCTTCGTCGGTGGCCAGAATCAGCTCGTCGGCATCTTTGAGCGCACTTTTGAGCTCGGCGATCAGCTTGCGTTTTTTGTCAGGAACCACATAGAGGGGGGTGAAGTCGTCCTCGACATTGACCCCGAGCCGCGACCATGGCTCGCCTTTGTGTTTTTCAGGAATTTCCGCCGCTGAAGCGGGCAGGTCACGCACATGTCCCATGCTGGCTTTGACCAGATAGTCTTTGGGCAAGAATTTACCGATGGTCTTTGGACAATGAAAAATCATTGGGAGCCCTTCCGCTTCCAAGCGCAACGCTTCCCCTGCTCTTTGTGCTTTGGGTGATCTGAACAATCTTGGTATACTGGTGAAATGATCGATCTTGCACCTGCCTTGTTGGTACAGGGGGGCTGCAAAAATAGATGAAACTGAGCATTGCACGAGGATTTTATGTCATTTACTGTTACCACTGAACCACGCGAAAATCGCCAGCTGGCGGTCACCATCGAAGTTTCGCACGATCGGGTTGACCAGGAACTGCGCAAAGCAGCAGCCAAACTTGCCAGCCAGTATCGAATTCCTGGCTTCCGCAAAGGCAAAGCCCCCTACCACATTGTCGTCCAGCAAATTGGTCTGCCCAACCTCTATTCTGAGTTTATCGATGAACTCGGACAGGAGCTTTTTCGCGAGGCGATCGTTCGGGAAAAAATCGAACCGTACGCCCAGTCCTCGCTGGAGGATATCCAGCTGGAACCGTTGACGTACCAAATGGTGGTGCCGTTGGAGCCAGAGGTCAAGCTGGGCGACTATCGGTCTTTGCGCGTCGAGGAAGACCCAGTTGTGATCGACCCCGTCGCTGTCGAAGAGCGCATCAAACGCTACCAGGGGGAGTATTCCAGCTGGCAGGAAGTCACACGTCCTGCACAATACCAGGATTTGCTTTCGGTGAATGTGCGCAGCGTCATCGCCCCTGAGCAAGAAGGGGCTGAAGAGACAGTGGTGTTGGACGAGGAGAATTGGGAGATCACGCTCGACGAAGCCAACCCGATGGAACCGGCTGGTTTTGACCGCGAACTGCTGGGCATGTGCAGCAGCGAAGAAAAACAATTTGTCGTGAAATGGCCCGAAGATACCAAAAGCATCTACGCTGGCAAAGAAGCACAGTTTCAGGTCAGGGTCAACAGCGTAAAAGCCTACGAACGCCCTGAACTCAACGATGCGTTTGCGCAGATGGTGGGCCCTGATTTTCAAACCATGGCTGACCTGGAACATTCGATCGAAGAGAGCCTGCAAGAAGAGACGCGTAAAAATAGCCAGGACCGCTATCTGAACAAAGTACTTGATACCTTGATCGAGAAGAGCGAGCTGAACTATCCGCCAGTCGTGGTCGAAGACCAGATTGATTCCATGCTGCAAACCCTCGAACGAAATCTGCGTCGCTACGGCATCGAAAATCTGGAGACCTTCCTTCGGCAGACCCAACAAACTCTAGAGGAGTACCGGGAGCAGATGCGTCCCGAGGCCGTCAAACAAGCACAACGCAATCTGGTCCTCTCCGAAGTGATCAAACAAGAGGCGATCGAAGCGACTTCTGAAGAGATCGAACAGCATCTTCGCCAGCTGTTTGGGGTCAACCCCGGCGAGGAAATTTCTGAACAGGCTGCTGCAACAGCGATGATGCTGCGCGGTGGGGCCGGACGCAACATGATTGTCAGCCAAATTTTGGTCGACAAGGCCAGCACCTTTTTGCAAACCCTGGCACGCACCAGCGACACGGCTGCCAGCGACACGGCTGCCAGCGACACAGACTGAACGCCCTCTGCTAATGGAACGCAAACGTGCAACAGAAGACGGCTTACATCAGCCATTGCAGAATCTTCCTATTGTAGACAGAGTCACCAGCCGAACAGGCGGCTGAAAAAGGCCGATTGGCGTTTTAACGAGCCTTTGTGGACACTTCTGTACACAAGAAAGGTAGCAAAAACCGGTATGATCTATCCGAACAATCTCATTCCCATGGTGATCGACAGCTCCAGTCGCGGCGAGCGGGCCTACGACATCTACAGCCTGCTGCTCAAAGAGCGGATTGTCTTTTTGGGAACCCCCATCAACGACCAGGTGGCAAATCTGATCGTCGCCCAGCTGTTGTATTTGAACGGCGAAGACCCCAACCAGCCGATCAACATGTATATCAACAGCCCAGGCGGCAGCATCTATGCGGGGCTGGCCATCTACGACACGATGCAGATGATCACGGCGCCAGTGGCCACCTATGCCGTCGGCGTCACGGCCAGCATGGGGACTGTGCTGTTGGCCAGCGGCACCAAAGGCAAGCGCTATGCCCTGCCCCACGCGACGATCCATATGCATCCAGCCAGCAGCGGCGCCCAAGGATACACCGAAGACGTGCGCATTGCCTTCCGAGAGCAGGAACGGGTGCAGACCCAACTCTTCCATCTGGTGGGCAAACATTCGGGCCACGACTGGAAAGAGATCGAAGAGATGTTTATTCGTGACCGCTATATGAACGCGTTGGAAGCCAAAACGTTTGGGCTGGTCGACCAGGTGCTGGGAAACTCAGACGACGTCGTGGTCATCTCCAAAGAAGGTCAGATCAAATTTGCCAGCGAGGCCGTGCCCAACGGTTCAAACTGAAAAACCGAGGGTGCAGTTCAACCGATGAGCGAACCACAATCGACCTACTGTTCTTTTTGTGGCAAAAACAGCAACGATGTCAACCGTCTGATCGAAGGCATCGACGGCGCTTATATCTGTGACAGCTGTATTTTGCTGGGCGCTGAAGTGCTGGCGGAAGAAGGTGTCGTTGCGGGTGGGGTGGCAGGGCGTACCCCGCCTGCCACCCCCACCCCCCGGACGCTTCCCAGCCCCCGTGCGATTGTCGAACACCTGGACCAGTATGTGATCGGGCAGAGCCGGGCCAAAAAAGTGCTCGCTGTTGCCGTGTACAACCACTACAAGCGGGTCTTTGGCGGCAGCGCGACCGAGGCTGCCAAAGAAACAGAGAGAACTCCAGACAGCGATGTGGAGCTCTCTAAAAGCAACGTGCTCCTGATCGGCCCGACCGGCAGCGGCAAGACGCTGCTGGCACAGACGCTGGCCAGGATGTTGGATGTGCCCTTCACGATCGCGGATGCGACCTCTCTGACCGAAGCCGGGTATGTCGGCGAAGACGTGGAGACGATTCTGGTTGGCCTGCTGCAAAATGCCAATTGGGACACCGAGCGGGCTGCGTACGGGATTGTCTACATCGACGAAATCGACAAGATTGCCCGCAAAAGCGGCGACAACCCCAGCATCACACGGGATGTGAGTGGAGAGGGGGTGCAGCAGGCGCTTCGATGAAGCCAGTTCACCGGTGCAGCCACAACCTGTTGGCGAGCTTCCCCTGCCTGAAGATCTGCTGACCCGTCGGCGGGAGCTGAAATTGCGTCAGCTGGAAAAGACAAGCCGGGAAGAGAGCGAACTGCTCAGCCAGGTCCAGCCCGATGATCTGCTGACCTACGGATTGATTCCAGAGTTTGTGGGACGCTTGCCGGTGACCGTCAGTCTGGAAGCGCTGGACCGGCAGACCTTGATCCGAATCTTGACCGAACCACGCAACAGTGTGGTGCGGCAGTTCCAGCGGCTCTTTGCGATGGATGGCACTGCGCTGGAGTTTGAGCCGGCCGCTTTGGAGTCCGTGGCGACCGAAGCGTTTCTGCGCAAGACAGGTGCCCGCGGGCTGCGCAGCATCGTCGAGGAGGCGCTGTTGGAGGTCATGTACGAGATCCCGAGCCGCGACGACATCGTGCGCTGCGTGGTTCATGCCAACGTCTTCACGCAGCACGAATCGCCCCTGCTTTTCAACGCCCATGGGCATACCGTGGTGCTGGCCCGCGACCTCAAAAGTGCAGCCTGAGCGTCTCTGCGCTCTTCGCAGCCCTGCCGTTCGGCTTCACCCATTCTCTGCTGCACGCTGTGCGTGCAACGCTGCCAGAATTTTTTGGTCGGTCACGGGCAGAGGATAGCGTGCGACCTCCTCCAGCCCCAGCCACAGCCAGCGCTGGCAGCCGAGCGCCTGCGGCTGCCCGCTGACGTGGCGGGCGTGAAAGGTGTGCAGCGTGATCCGAAAATGGGTGTAGGCATGCCGGAGGGTAATCAGCCAGCCCAGCACTTCGATCGCGATCCCCAGTTCTTCGTCGATCTCGCGGCGCAGGCAGGCTGCCAGGTCGGCGTCTCCCTTCTCCAACTTGCCGCCTGGAAACTCCCACAACCCCCCCAACAGGCCCTCTGCCGGGCGTTGGGCGAGCAGGAGCTGGCTCT
The DNA here is from genome assembly GCA_026389955.1 of Caldilinea sp. The sequence goes on from JAPLGY010000393.1 coordinate 6,731, forward strand.
GAAAGGGGGCACCTGCCCAGATGACCCCTGCGGCGACGTCGTAGTGAGGAGAAGATCGGCGCGGGCTTCGCAGCGGCCGTTCTGCCTGGCGGCCAGCCAGGGCGGCTGCACAGCTGTCGGCCAGCGGACAGAGCAGGCAGCGCGGCTTTCGGGGTGTGCAGACGGTCGCTCCTAGCTCCATCAGTCCTTCGTTGCAGTCCCCTGCTGCGGCGGGCGGGGCTGCCTCGACCAGCATACGGGCCCACTGCCACAGCTGCTGCTGCACCGCCGGCTCGTCGATCGGCTGTTTCAGATCGCACAGCCGGGCCAGCACGCGTTGGACATTGCCGTCCAGGATGGGCTCTGGCTGGTTGAAGGCGATGCTGAGGATGGCGCCGGCGGTGTACGCGCCGACCCCAGGCAGCGCCCGCAAGGCCGCCCGCTCTGCGGGCAGCTCTCCGCCATGTTTTTCGACGATCTGACGGGCTGCTCGATGCAGGTTGCGGGCACGGGCGTAGTAACCAAGCCCCTCCCAGAGTTTGAGGACGTCCTGCAGGTCAGCCGCCGCCAGTGCCTGGACGGTGGGAAAGCGTTCCATCCAGCGTTCGAAGTAGCCAGCTGCCGTCTCCGCGCGGGTCTGTTGCAGCATCACCTCGCTGATCCAGACAGAATAGGGGGGGCGCTGGCCAGCTGGGGCTGCACGCCAGGGCAGCAGCCGGCGCTGGTGGGCGTGCCAGTTCACCAGCTGCTCTGCCAGCCGCGCAAAGTCGAGGACAGCCATCAGCCGCAGGCGCTGTCAGACATGCTACTGGGGAGCGGTGAGCGGCGAAAAGAAACATTGAGACAGCAGGGTCATCGCAAAAAAAGCGACGATCAGCAGCCACATCCAGCTGGGAAACCCACCTTGACGGCGCTCCTTGGGGGGTTTGGGTTTGGGCAGGGGTGTCTGACAACGCCAGCAGACTTCTTTGTCGTCTGGATTCCAAGTTTTGCAGTTTGAACAGTCCATGATAGCTTCCTTATTCCTGGCGCTTTCTTTGTATCGTAGCACAGAGGGACACAGCCACAAAACGGCTGTCCGAGCTGAGAAACACGGGCTGTATCTTTTCTGGAAACAGATTTTTGGAACTGCGGGCATTTGACAAAACAAATTTGTTGTACGATACTACTCCTCAGCTAGGAAGTGCGATGTTGCAAAGCCCAGCCTGACACTGCTATCCCAAATTAAGGAGGTGATGTACATGGACAGTACTTGTTTTAGTCTGCGTCCGGTAGCATCGCCTCAGGGATATATTCTCTAGGTGCTACCGGACACCAAGGAAAAAGCCCTTGCTTTGGCAGGGGCTTTTTTCTTGGTGCACGCGTTTTCTTTCACGTCGGCTCACTCTGGCAGCACGGCGACGCAGTCGACTTCGATCAGCATCTGGCCGATCAGCACAGCCTGCACGGTCGTGCGCGCCGGGTAGGGTTTGCTCAAAAACTGGCGGTAGATCTCGTTCAACACAGGAAAGTCCAGCACGTTGGCCAGGTAGATGTTGACCTTGACCACATCTTGCCAGGTGGCGCCGGCAGCGGCCAGGATCAGCTCCAGGTTGCGCAGGGTGCGTTCGGCCTGCGCCCGAAAATCGCCGGGCTGAAAAAGGTTGGTGGCAGGGTCGAACGAGCCCTGGCCAGAAACGTACAGCGTGCGCCCTTGAGCTACGATCGCCTGGGAGTACGGGGAAGCTGGGACGACAGCTTCTTCAGAAAAGATGACTTCACGCATGGTTGGGCTCCTTTTTTGTACGTAGGTTCTGTCTGTTCGACACTCTCTTCAGTATAGCACGATTCGGCGGCAGATTCTGGGGCAGATTCTGGTTTTTGCCCGGCAAAGGCTACAATAGGGTCAACTGTGCTTCTTGGCTTTATCGTTCTTTCCCGGTAAGAAAGCAGCGTACCATGTTCGATCTGATCATCCGCAACGGTATCCTTGTCGACGGGCAAAGACGCCCACGCTACGAGGCGGACCTTGGCATCTCCGGCGATCGGATCACGGCGATCGGCCAGCTGGCCGATGCCGTGGCCCCCACTGAGATCGATGCCCGGGGGAAGATCGTGGCCCCTGGCTTTATCGATGTCCACGCCCACTCCGACGCTGCCCTGCTCACGCAGCCCCACCTGCTCTCCAAGACCACGCAGGGCTTCACCACCGAATTTTTGATGCTTGACGGCATCTCCTACGCTCCTGTCAACGACCAGACTGTGCATGGTTGGATCCAGTATCTGCGCGCCTTGAACGGCCTGCGTTTTGAGCAGTATACCGGCTGGAAAAGCATCGCTGAGTTTATGGGGCTCTTCGACCGTCGGGCAGCCCAGAACGTCGCTGCGTTTGTGCCCTATGCCACTGTGCGCACGCTGGCGCTGGGGTTCGGCGAGCGCCACGCCAACGACTACCAGCTGGTCGGCCTGCGCAATCTTGTTCAGCAGGGCATGGCCGACGGTGCCTGCGGTCTTTCGACCGGCCTGGATTATGTAGACGAATGTTTTGCCACCACCGACGAGATCGTGGCCGCCTGCCAAGGGATACGCGCCCAGGGTGGGGTCTACGTCACCCATGTGCGCTACGCCCGCGGCACGTTAGAAGGGGTCAAAGAGGCGGTCGAGATCGGGCGCCGGGCTGGCGTGCCGGTGCATATCTCCCATCTCAAAGGCACCAGCCCAGCCGAAGTCGAGGCCTTGATCGACTACATCGACCTGGTCGCGGTCAACGAAGTCGACTTTTCGTTCGACGTTTACCCTTACATGGCTTCTTCGACCATGCTGCAGTACCTGCTGCCGCTGGAAATCTGGTCGGACGGGGTGCTGGCCGCCTTTGCCCGTCTGACCGAGCCGGCGCTGCGCGACCGCTTCCAGCGTCGGCTTGACACGCTGGATCTGGCTGCAATCACCTTTGCCTGGATGCCGGGCCGCCAGAATCAGCAGCTGGCTGGCCTGACGCTGCAGGAGTATGTGCAGCGCACGCAGCGCCGTGCCGCTGACGCGCTCTGCGACCTGCTGATCGAGGAAAGCATGGCCGTGCTGCTGGTGTTTCGGCGCGAGGAAAATGGACTCGAAACGGAGTTCATCGAGCATCCTTGCTACATGATGGGCAGCGACGGTATTTTTTTTGCCGACGGCACCCTTCACCCTCGCCAGTATGGGTCGGCCTCCCGGCTGCTCAGCCACTACGTGCGGCGCAAACGGCTCTTCTCGCTGGAAGACGCCGTCTACAAACTGAGCGGGTATGCAGCTGCCCGGTTCAAGCTCACCGACCGCGGGGTGCTGCGCAAGGGCTCCTACGCCGATGTCGTGGTCTTCGACCCAGAAACGGTTCACGACCACGCCTCCTTCGAACATCCTCACCGTCTTTCGACCGGTATCGAACATCTTCTGGTCAACGGCGTGCCGATTCTGGCTGGCGGTCGGCCGGTGACCGGCGCGCTGCCGGGTCGTTTCCTGCGCTTTGGCTCGGCATGACCGCTGCTGTCCTCTTCTTCTTTACTCGGGTTTTTGTCTGAAAGGAAGCAACTGCATGAAAAAATCGTTGATGGTCTGGGGCGGCTGGGAGGGCCACGAGCCTCGCCAGTGTGTCGCTCTGTTTGCCCCCCTGATGGAGGCGGCCGGCTATTCGGTGGAGATCAGCGACTCACTCGATGTCTATCTGGACGCGGACCGCATGCGCCAGTACGCGGTGATCACCCAGGTCTACACCATGAGCACGATCACGCCGGAACAGGAAAAAGGTCTGCTCACTGCGCTTGAAAACGGCGTCGGCTTCGCAGGGTGGCACGGCGGCATGGCCGATGCCTTCCGCAACAACACCCAGTATCAGTTTATGGTCGGCGGGCAGTGGGTGGCCCACCCCGGCAACATCATCGACTATACGGTCCAGATCACGGAGCGCAACGACCCCATCACCGCTGGCATCGCCGACTTTGCGATGCACTCTGAACAGTACTACATGCACGTCGACCCCTCCAACACGGTGCTGGCCACCACCACGTTTGGCGGCCAGCACTGCAGCTGGATCGATGGCACGGTGATGCCGGTGGTTTGGAAACGCCGTTGGGGAGCCGGTCGGATTTTTTATGCCTCGGTCGGCCATGTCGCCGCCGATTTTGAGGTTCCTGAAGCCAAAGAAATTGTTCGCCGCGGCCTGCTCTGGGCCGCCAGAGAGTTCTAACTCTCTGTCAACAACTCTTCCCCCATGGGGGTATTTTGCTGGAGGATTTGATGAACGACATCCAACCTGTTGCTGTCGGCCTGATCGGCTGCGGCAACATCAGCGGCGCCTACATGCGCATGTTGAAGACGCTGCCAGCCGTGCAGGTGGTGGCTTGTGCGGATCTGCGCCCTGAGGCCGCCCAGGCGCTGGCCGACCAATACGCTCTGCCCAGCGCGCGTTCGGTGGATGCGCTGTTGGCTGACCCCTCGATCGAGGTGGTGCTCAACCTGACGATTCCACAGGCCCACGGTGCAGTGGCCCTCGCTGCCCTGGAGGCTGGCAAGTCGGTCTACAACGAGAAACCGCTGGCCTTGACCCGCGCCGAAGGCCAGCGGATGCTTCTCCTGGCTGCTCAGCAGGGGCTGCGCGTCGGCGGCGCCCCGGACACCTTTCTGGGCGGCGGCTTGCAGACCTGCCGCCAGCTGATCGACGAAGGTGCGATCGGCACCCCAGTGGCCGCGACGGCCTTTATGATGAGCCGCGGCCACGAGCACTGGCATCCCAACCCTGCTTTCTACTACCAGCAAGGGGGCGGCCCGATGTTCGACATGGGCCCCTACTATTTGACCGCCCTGGTCAGCCTCTTGGGCCCGGTGCAGCGGGTGAGCGGCGCCACCCGCATCACCCGCCCACAGCGCACGATCACCAGCCAGCCACGCTATGGCGAGGTGATAAAGGTCGAAGTGCCGACCCATGTGGCTGGGCTGCTCGACTTCTCCGCTGGCCCGATCGGGACGATCATCACCACTTTTGATGTCCAGGCCTCCACGCTGCCCTGGATCGAAATCTATGGCACCGCCGGCACGCTGGCCGCGCCTGACCCCAACACCTTTGGCGGGCCGGTGCGGCTGCGGCTGGCTGGCGAGAACGAGTGGCGGGAAATTCCGGTCACCCGCCCCTATGTCGAAAACAGTCGCGGGCTGGGGCTGGCCGACATGGCCGAGGGGCTCCGCAGCGGCCGCCCACACCGTGCCAGCGGCGAACTGGCTTACCACGTGCTCGACATTATGCACGCCATCCACGATGCCTCGGAGAGCGGCCGCCATCTGCTGCTGGAAAGCAGCTGCGCACGGCCAGAAGCCATGCCTGGCTGAAAGAAAGGAGTCTGGAAAGCGCGTTGGCGCTTTCCAGACTCCCCAGTCTCCTTGGGCCAGTCTCCTTGGGCTTGCTGGCTGTTCCGGCCTGGGACAGCTCCCTGGCGCCGCGCGTGCCTCTGCGTCAGAGGACCATTTCCACGATCCCGCGGTACCCTGCTGCCGCCGCAATCAGATCGGCGACGGCCAGCCGCTCGTCGACGACATGTGCGTCCTCCTCCGCAGCCGGGCCAAAGCCAACCGTCGGGATGCCCAGCACCCCAGCGCTTGACGCCCCGTTGGTGCAAAAACGGTAGGCGCGAAGCGCCGGGTCCAACCCTGCCGCCCGCAGCCCCTGCAGCGCCGACTGCACGAAAGGGTGCTCCTCTGCAAAAGACCAGGCCGGAAAGAATTTGGGCGCAGCCAGCGTGGCGCCGGTGTAGGTGCGGTGCTCGCCTGCGGCGATTGCAGCACGGTACGCCACGTCTGCCAAACCGTGCTGGGCCCGAATGGAATCCAGCACGCTCTCCGCTGTCTCCCCAGGCAGTGTGCGGCGGTCGTAGGTGACTCGGCAGCGGCTGGGGATCACCGAATAGCCGGGGTAGGGATCCGAGATCATGTCGGTCAAGGCCAGGATCGCCGGCCCCAGCAGCGCATCGCTCGGCAGGGGCACCGCTTCTACCGCCCCGATCAGCCGGATCATCTGGTGAACAGCGTTGATCCCCAGGTGTGGGGAGGAGGAATGGGCCGGTTTTCCGAGGGTCTCCAGGTGGATTTCGGCGCGGCCCCGCCCCCCCCGGTTCAAGTTGAGTTCGGTCGCCTCCCCGATCACAACAAACGCTGGCTCTATCTCAGCGATCACACGCTCCAGGCTGATCCCCTCCATCACCTCTTCCAGCACGGTGGCGCTGACCGCCACCCGGCCGGCCAGCTGGCTGCGGTCGACTGTCCCAGCGGCGTGCACCATTGCTGCCAGTGCCCCCTTCATGTCGGCTGCTCCCCGGCCATAGAGGTATCCGTCGACCCGCGCAGCGCCGAACGGGTCGTATGTCCAGACCGAGCCTGGCGCAATGCCAACCGTGTCACAGTGGGCGTCGAGCAGGATGGTCGGCCCTGGCCGCGCTCCATTCACGATGCCGACCACGGTGCCGTTGCGGTCGACGCGCACCTCATCGAAATGCAAACGCCACATCTCCGCTGCAATTCGTTCCACGACTTCCAGTTCTTCGCCGCTCAGACTTGGGATGCGGATCAGATCCTGGGTGAACGCAACCAGCTGTTCTTCGTCGATCTTTGTCGTCATCTTTTCTCGCTTATTCGGTAGAATTTGTGGCGGGCAGCGCCCAGAGCCGACGGGCAGCTGCGTGTGCGTTCGCCAAGATCGTGGTTTCGTCGGCGCCCAGCACCTTTCCTTCGCGGACACGTATCTGGCCAGCCACCATGACGAGCTGCACGTGGCTCTGGTTGCGCCAGAGCACCAGCTGGTCGTAGAGGTTGTGCTCCTCGCTCGGGGTCGGCATGCGTGTGTCGACCAACTGCAGGTCGGCTTGCCAGCCCGGCTCCAACCGGCCTACCTTCTCCAACCCCAGCGCCCGCGCGCCTCCTTCGGTAGCCAGATACCAGACCAACGACGCTGGCATCACGCGCGGGTCCTGTTTGTGGGCCTTGTGGATGAGAAAGGTGCCGCGCACCACCTCGTAGAAGTCATTGACGTAGCCGTCGCTGCCCAGCCCGACAGGAACCCCAGCCGCCACCAGCTCAGGCACCGGTGCAATGCCAGCGCCCACCTCACAGTTGGAGAGGGGCATGTGGGTCATGCGCACCCCACGCTCGGCCATGATCGCGATTTCTCGCTCGCTCAGCTGCACGCATTGCGAAGCCAGCATACGGGGGGTGGCGACTCCCAGCCGGTCGTAATATTCCAGCGGGCGCATTCCAAACTGCTGCAGCGCGTACTCGGGTTCGTGGACTCCCTCTGAGCAGTGCATGTGCACCGGCACGTCCAGCTCGGCGCCCAGCGCATGCGCCTGCTGGATGAACGCGGCTGAGCAGGAAAAGGTCGTATGGAAACAGATCAGCCCGGAAAGCAGCCCCCCCTGCTCTCGGCAGCTGCGCACGAAGTTGGCGTTTTCCTGCAGGCCGAGCTGGCCGTTGGCCGGGCTGACCCGTTCGGTCGCTTCAAAGGAGAGCACCGCCCGGATGCCGTGGCGCCGCACGACTTCGGCCTGGGCTGACAGACAGCCGGGGAGTGCGTAGGGGGCTTCCGTGCAGTCGTAGACTGTGGTGACCCCGCTGCGCAGCAGTTCCAGCAGGATCGCGTCGGTAGCGGCGCAGATCAGCTTGTGGTCGAGCCGATCTTCGACAAGCGGCCACCAGAAGTCCTTCAGAAACGGCCAGAAGCCGGAGGGGGCCTTGTCCAGCGGCAAGCCATGGGCCAGCAGCCCGTAGAGGTGGGCATGGGCGTTGACAAAACCAGGGGAAAGTGTGCAGCCGGGTGCATCGACCTGTTCGTCGCCGGCAAAGCGCTGCCGCAGCTCGGTGTTCGGCGCCACTGCATCGATCCGGTCGCCGACCACACGCACCCCCCATCTGCGTCGCGGGGGCTGGCCCGGCCGGTCGATCAAAAAGTCTGGTAAAAGAATCATGGTCCCTCTCGCTCAGACCAGCTGGTGCTGCAGCGGGCGTCCTGCCAGCAGTGCCAGGATGTTGTCGTAGTCCGGCGTGCGTCCTTGTCCGCCCGCGGTGATCCCCCCCGCAGCGGTGTGCGGGGTGAGCATCAGATTGAAGGCCGGCTCCTGGACGGCTGCCACCAGCGGGTCATCCTTCCGCAGCGGTTCGTAGGTGTAGGTGTCAAGGGCTGCCCCGGCCAGTTGGCCGGAACGCAGCGCTGCAAGCAGGGCTGCTTCGTCCACGGTCGCCCCTGACCCGCAGTGCACAAAGATCGCGCCCGGCCGCATGCTGGCAAAATAGGAGGCGTCGACCGGCGGCTGGGGCCCCTGGTAGGGCAGCAGCGAGCAGACGATCTCGCTGGACGCTGCGATTTGGCTGGGGGACGCGTAGTGGATCCCCAGCTGCTCTTCGACTGCTGCGGGCAGTCGGCTGCGTTTGTGGTAGCGCACGGTGCAGTGAAAGCTGCGCAGCAGCTCGACCAGCTCCAGCCCGATCTCGCCGAAGCCAAGAATGCCCACGCTGGCACCGCTCAACTGGCCGATGCCGCCGCGGCGGGACCAGTTGTAGGCAAAGTGGTCTTCGTCGCCGCGAACTGTCTCGATCCCCCAGTCTGCGGCCTCGGCAGCGACCGCCATCCCCTCGCGCACCCGCTTGAGCGTGCCCAGAATCTGCAGCAGCATCTGCTCTGCCACCATCACGCACCCGCCGATCGGCGCACAACAGACGGCGATCCCTGCCTGTCTCGCCGCAGCCAGGTCGATGTCCCAGCTCTGGCGTCCGAGCCGTTGGATCAGCCGCAGCTTGGGGGCAGCGGCGATCAGCTCGGCGTCGACGACACCGGTGCGTTCGGTGATCAAGAATTCTGCGTCGGCGAGCAAAGTCAGCAGCGTTTCCCGGCTGGCCTCTCGTCGGATGACCAGCGCCAGCTCGGGCGGCGCCCCTTCGAGTGCCCATTGCTGATGCTGGAGCCCTCGCTGGGTCAAAAACAGCACATTGTGTTGCTGCACGGTTTCCTCCTGCTGGCGTCGCTCAGTCGAGTTTGTAGGCGTCGGCAAACGCATCGACCACCGGCCGAATGTCGTCCATCATCGGGTAGAGAATCGGGCAGGTCACCCCGGCGTCGATATACTCCTGCACCTTGGCCACGCACGCTTCGCGGGTCCCGACCGCCATCAGGCTGCGCACGACATCGTCGGGGATGATCCGGGCTGCTGCCAGATACTCTGCCTCGGTGGCAGGCCAGCCCATCACCGCCTGCACACGCTCGATCAGATCTTCGGGCACGTTGCTGGCCTTCATGATGTGGGGCTCGGTGGCCAGGTAGTAGGCGACGAGCTTTTTGCCTTCGAACATGGCTGCTGCCGGGTCCTGGTCGCTGAGCGAGCAGACCAGCAGTTCGGGCCGGTCGACCTCGTCGAGGGACTTGCCGGCTTTGGCCGCGCCTTTTGCCACCAGCGCCACAGCGCGGCGGATATAGTCGACCGAGACCACATAGTTGAGCACTACCCCGTCGCAGATCTCACCGGTCAGTTCGAGCATCTTGTCGCCTGTAGCGCCGATGTAGATGGGAATCTCGCGCGGGCGCAGGTCCCCGAAGACCACATCGAGCCGCACCCGGTCGAGGTTGACGAACTCTCCCTGGTAGGTGACCTCCTCCATGGTGAAGAGTTGACGGCAGGCTTCGACATATTCGCGCATGGCCTGGAGCGGTTTGACGCGGCGTACCCCCACGCGACTCGAGATCGGCTCCCACCAGGCACCCAGCCCCAGCATCACGCGCGAGGGGGCGTCGGGGTCGCTGCTGGTCTGCTGGCCCAGCTCCCACAAGGTGCTCCACGACGCGGCAATCACGGCCGGGTTGCGTGTCCAGATCGGCAGCACGCCCGACCCGACCCGCAGCCGCTGGGTGCGGGTCAGAAAGGCCGACATCATGACGATGCAGTCGCGCGCCAGCCGGGTATCGGCCTGCCAGATTTCGCTGAAGCCGCGCGATTCAGCGTACTGAGCGATCTCCAGCTCGTAGCCGAGCGGGTGTTTGTCTTGCATATAGAGCGCAAAGCGTGGTTGGGTAGCCATAGGGTCTCCAGTCAACGTACAGGATCAACGCAACCGTCCAGAGAACGCGGAGGATTCAGCCGCTGTAGATCTCCAGCGCCTCGCTGGTGATCCCAACCTGCAGATCCTGCATCTGGGCATCGAGTGCCCGGTTGAGATCGTCGGGAAAGCTCTTCCATTGTGCCAGCGACTCCCAGCGCACGAGGATCACGACCTCGTCCGGGTGGTCGATGCTGGGCCAGACTTCTTTGAGAAGAAAGCCGTCGTGTGCGGCCAACGCCGGTGTCCAGATCGCCGCATCGCGAGCGAGCCATTCTGCTCGCCTGCCAGGGGCACACGTGGCACGAAGCATTTCGATCACAGCCATAAAAACTTGCCTCCGTTGCATAGGATGCGGGTGAGATTCAGCCAGAAAACGCCTCGCCGCCGTCTACGAAATAGACGTGGCCGCTCAGAAAGTCATTTTGGATCAGAAACGCGATCATGCGCGAGACATCTTCCGGCGCGCCCAGGCGTTTGACCAGGGTCTGCTGCCGAGCGCTTTCGCGCTGCTCGTCCGTGAAGTCTGGCGGCATGAGCACAGGGCCGGGCGCCACCGCATTGCAGCGGACGGCAGGTCCGAGCTCCTGGGCCGTGTAGTGGGTCAGCTGGACGACGCCTGCCTTGGCGATGGCGTGGTGTCCTAGCCCTGGCCAGACCCTGTAGACGGACAGATCGGCCACGTTGAGGATCACACCCCGCCCCTGCCGCAGGAGGATCGGTGCCACCGCCTGCGTGCAGAAGAAGGCCGCCTTGACCGTGATATCGTTGCACAGGTCGTACTCGGCCTCGGTGACGGCCAGAAAGGGGCGCATGAGCCAGGGGGAGGCGTTGTTGATCAGCACGTCGATGCGCCCAAAGTGCGCGGCGGTCTCGGCCACCCAGGCGCGCATGGCGTCGAGGTCGCGCAGATCCAGCGCTGTGGCGGTGCAGCGCACCCCCAGCTGCTCGATGTCCGCCTGGGTCTTTTCCCAGGGTTCGCCGGGCAGGTAGGTGAAGGCGATCTGCGCGCCCTGGCTTGCCAGGTACAGGCCATGTGCCCGCCCCAGCCGGATGGCACCGCCTGTAATCAGAACCACGGCCCCTGCGAGTTCCATCGTCTCACCTCCCCGCTCGGGTCTGCACCTTGCCAAAGAATGATTCTTGCAGCACGCTGTAGTTGATCTCCCCGGCGCTGAAGGTCTGCCCTGTCCGCAGGTTGTTGATGTGCAGGACAGCCGGCGAGTGCAGATCGAGGGGGATTTGATAAAAGTCTCGGCCTGCCTCCTCGTAGATGTCGACGAAGGGGCGACCATAGGCGCGGGAGGCAGCTGAGACCACCTTGTCGATCACGGCCTCGATGGACGCATCGTCGGTATCGACGACGAGGGTGGCGACACCGCCGTAGAGCAGCGAATCGTTGATGCGGCCCATGGCCACGACTTCGTCGTGGATCAGCGGTGGAATCACGCCGCAGCCGTAGGCGGCGTTCACGCAGCGCACGTCGAACCCTTCTTCTGCCAGCCGGTGCAGCGACTGCTCGACGATGCGCGCAGCCACCTGCACGGCGCAGACAAGGCTGGAATTGGGGGCAACCAGGAGATAGAGCTGCTCCGGTTGGAGGGTGCATGCGCGGGCGATCGTCGTCGCCCAGTCGTCGGTCACAGGCTCGGCAGTCTGGATGGCGATCACCCCTTCGCTGGCCTGGTCGCGGTAGTCGATCAGGTCGAAGTAGTGGTCAAGATTGGCATGGTTCAAGGCCCGCGCAGGCCCGGCCAGGATCGGCGCCCCTTCCCGTGCTCCTTCCAGCCGCCAGCCTGCGATCTGTGACGCGATGCACGCCAGCTGTGGGTGGTCGACCATCACGCGCACGGCAGAGAGCATGCGTTTGCCCACAGCGAACGGCTCGTAGCTTACCTCGGCGAGCCCCCCCAGGGTGATCTGGGTGTAGGCCTTGCCGGCAGCCCACCCCCCCGGAGCGTTCTGTCCCATGTCGATCACGGTGGCGCCGCAGGCAAGGCGGTGGACCGCCACACCCAAGGGCTCTGGCGCTTCCAAAATGCGCCGGACAATCTTCATGGCCTCACGGTTGATGCTGATTCTTTTGTCCATCGTTTCCCTCTATTGGGGGCCAGCCTCCAGCACGCCCAGCCCGCCATCGACGGGGATGACAGCGAGCGCTGAGATGCCGGCACGCAGTGCCTGGGTGTAGATCAGGCCGGGAGCGACCGCGTTGACACGAATCCGGTAAGGTGCCAGATCGAGCGCCATGGCGCGTGTCAGCGCCTCCAGCGCACCCTTGGTCGCCACATAGAGGGTGCGGTTTTGGATGGTCTGGCGGGCCAGAATGGTGCTGATGTGGAGGATGCTGCCCCCGACCTGGGCGTCGATCATCTGTCGGGCGACCCGTTGGCTCATCAGATAGGGGCCGCGCACATTGGCGTCGAACATCTGGTCGAACGCCTGCGGGCTGGTATCCAGAAAGAAAGAGCGGTCGATCCCCGACGCGTTGTGCACCAGCACCTGCAGCGGCCCCCACAGGCTGCTGACCTCGTCGACCATCCGGAGCACATCTGCCTCGTTGCCGAGATCGCCCTGCAGAGGCCTTGCCTGCCCACCGGCCGCGGCGATCGCAGCGCACACCTGCTCGGCCCCGAGCCGATCTTCCCGGTAGTTGACGACGACCTGGGCGCCTGCGGCTGCGAAAAGCTGTGCTGTCGCCGCCCCGATCCCCCGCGAGGCACCGGTCACCAGGACGCTCTGGCCGCTGAAGTCAAAATGATAGTTCGTCACAGCGGTTTTCTGCCCCCTTTCCGCCTGTGTGCGTCTGTGCTTCGCAGACGCTTTTTTCTGCGTGGCCCCGAACCCGATCGGGCAGCGCTTGCCTCGTTGCAAAAAGATGCAGCCGGGCGAGAGGCTACGCCCGCAGCACGCTGCGGATGCCTTCGACCACCTGCTTTTTGCCGGGGAGGATGTATGATTCCAGCACCAGCGAGAAGGGAATGGGTGCGTCGAGCCCTGCGACCCGGACCACCGGGGCTTTGAGCGCCCGGAAGCATTCTTCGCTGATCGTGGCGCTCAACTCAGCGGCCAACCCCCCCAGCTTGGGCGCTTCGTTGGCCACCACGGCGCGGCCCGTTTTGTGCACCGACGCCAGCACGGTCTCGGCGTCGTAGGGGCGGATCGTACGCAGGTCGATCACTTCGACGTCGATGCCTTCCTTCTCCAGCTCGCTGGCAGCTGCCAGCGCCTCGTGCACCATTTTCATGGTGGCGACCACGGTCACATCTTTGCCCGGGCGGGCGATGGCCGCCTTGCGCAGTGGGGTCGTGTAGTGGCCGTCGGGCACGTCCCCTTTGATGCGATAAAGCGCCTTGTGTTCGAGAAAGAGAATGGGGTTGTCGTTTTCGATCGAGGCGAGCAGCAGCCCCTTGGCGTCTGCCGGCGTTGCCGGCGCCACGATGACCATCCCAGGCACGTTGAGGAACCACCCTTCCACCGACTGCGAATGGTGGGGCCCGCCGCCAAAGCCGCCGCCGCAGGCGGTGCGCACCACGATCGACGCCTTGAACTGGCCGTCGAACATATAGTGCATTTTGGCTGCGTTGTTGACCAGCTGGTCGTAGCACTCCCCCAGAAAATCGGCGAACATAATTTCGGCCACGGGGCGCAGGCCAACCATGGCCGACCCGACCGCAGTGCCGACGATGGCGGCCTCGGAGAGGGGGGTGTCGCGCACGCGCTCGGCGCCATACTTTGCCCACAGCCCCCGGGTGACACCGAAATCGCCCCCCATTTCGGCGATGTCCTCGCCCAACAGATAGACGCTGGGGTCGCTCGCCATGCTGATGTCGAGGGCCTCGTTGAGTGCCTGCACAAAGGTGCGGGTGCGAACCGTGGTGGCTGTCATCGGAGTTCCTCCCCGCCTACATAGACATCCGCCGTCGCCTTGGCCGGGTCGGGCATGGGGCTATTTTTGGCGAAGTCAATCCATCTTTCGATCTGCTGCGCCACCTCGGCTTCGATGCGGTCGAGGTCTGCATCCTGCAAGGTGCTCTGCGCGCTGATTTTCTGGCGAGCCAGCCGGATCGGGTCGCGATCTTCTTTCCAGTAGCGCACCTCTTCTGCCGGGCGGAACTCACCGGAGAAGAGACCCTGCCAGCGCCAGGTTTTGAACTCCAGGAAATAGGGGCCGTTGCCTGCTCGGATGGAGTCGACCGCCCTGGCGACTTCGGCGTAGGCCAGTTCGATCTCGTTGCCGTCGACCTGCACACAAGGCATGCCGTAGCCGCGCGCCAGGTCAACGATGTCAGCGGAGGCGTGTCCCTTGCCGACAGGCATGGAGATGGCGTAGCCGTTGTTGACACAGGCGTACAGCACCGGCAGCTTCCAAATGGCGGCCATGTTCAGGCTTTCGTGGAATTCTCCGCGGCCGACAGTGCCATCCCCGATGATGCAGCAGGCGACGTTGGGCTCTTTGCGCATCTGCCACGCCAGCGCAACCCCCAGCACGGTCGCCATGTAGGAGCCTTCGACAGCGTTGTCGCCAAAATTGCCGACCCGTGGATTGGCGCTGTGCAGGCTGCCTCCCTTGCCGCTGCAGACCCCGGTGGCACGGCCAAAGAGCTCCGCCATGATCCGTTCGCCGTCCCCCTGATGTTTTTCTTGCGCCAGGGCATTGATGCCGTGGCAGCGATGGTCTGGGAAAAAACAGTCGGTCGCCTTGAGGTGTGCGGCGAGCGCGGCCTGGGTGGCTTCCTGGCCAACCCCCGTGTGCAGCATGCCCGGCACATTGCCCTTTTTGAATTCACGTTCCAGACCGAACTCAAAGGCTCGGATCAGCCACATGTCTCGGTACAGATCGACCAGGGTCTCTAGGTCCAAAGCCACGAGAAGCTCCTTTTACAGTTCATGGAAAAGACGCCAGACCTTTTCCGGGGTGATCGGCAGGTCGCGCACACGCACACCGACCGCATCGTAGACCGCGTTGGCCACTGCGGGTGCTACACCGTCCATCGGAATTTCAGCGACCGCCTTGGCGCCGTAGGGGCCGCTTGGTTCGTAGGTCGGTACCAGAATCGCCTGGACGACGGGCACCTCGTCGGCTTGGAAGATGCGGTAGTCCCCGAAACGGGTCGCCAGAGAACGCCCCGCTTCGTCGTAGACCATCTCTTCGCTGACCGCATAGCCCAGCGCCTGGACCAGCCCCCCCTCGATCTGTCCTGCGGCGGTGCGCGGGTTGATCGCCGTCCCGCAATCGACTGCCATCACCAGCTGGGTGACCGTGACCTGGCCGGTCTCGGTGTCTACCTCTACTTCGGCGTATTGAGCGCCGAAGGGGGGCGGCGAGTGCATCGACATATGGGACGCCGTCGCCATGATCTGGCGATGATCCGCCACATGAAGGCTGTGCAGCGCCACATCCGCCAGGCTGACCGAACGTCCGTCCGGAGCGGTCACCCGCCGATCGCGCAGCGTCAGCTCGACATCGCCATGCAGGGTCAGCATCAACGCAGCCCGCTCGAGGATCTGGTCGCGCACCTGCTCGGCCGCCTTTTTGACCGCCCCCCCCGAAATATAGGTCGTCGACGATGCGTATGCGCCGGTGTCGAAGGGGGTAAAATCGGTGTCTGACGAATAGATCACGATGTCGTTGAGTGGCGCGCCCAATGTCTCCGCAGCGATCTGTGCCAGCACCGTGTCAGAACCGGTGCCCAGGTCGGTGCCGCCTACCAGCACATTGAAACTGCCGTCGTCGTTCATTTTGATGCTGGCCGCCCCCATGTCCATCCCTGGAATCGCCGTGCCGTGCATACAGAGCGCCATGCCCAGCCCCCGGCGGATGTGGGGGCGGGCCGGGTCGATCCGCCAGGCGGGGTCCCCGCGGCGGTCCCAGGCAACGGCTGCTGCGCCCTGTGTCACACATTGCTCAAGCCCACAGCTTTGCACGATCTGCGGCTGGCGTCCGCTGTCGCCCTCTCCCAGTGCCGCGGTAATCGGAATCGGGTCGCCTGAACGCACCGCGTTTTTAAGCCGGAACTCGACCGCATCCAGGGCGAGCGACTCGGCAATCTCCTCCATCAGGCTTTCCAGAGCAAATTCACCCTGGGGTGCGCCGTAGCCGCGGAACGCTCCCGGGGTTGGGATGTTGGTGTAGACCACTTCGGCGGTGAACTGCATGTGGGCGGCGCGGTAGGTCGCCAGCCCGCGCAGACCTGCGACGCTGCACACGGTCAGCCCATGTGTGCCGTAGGCACCGGTGTTGGAGACAATGTGCAGGTCGAGCGCGTGCAGGGTGCCGTCCTGTTTGACACCAGCCCGGAAGGTCACGACCATCGGGTGCCGCGAGCGGGCACTGGTGAACTCTTGGCTGCGCGTGTATTCAAAACGCACCGGCCGTCCGGTGGCAATCGTCAGGTGCGCGCAGAGGTCTTCGATCAGCATCTCCTGCTTGCCGCCGAAACCGCCGCCGATGCGTGGTTTGACCACACGAATGCGCTTGACCGGCAGCCCGATCAGCGGGGCGATCATGCGGCGCACGTGAAAGGGCACCTGGGTGCTGGTGCGGATCACCAGCCGTTCGTCTTCGTCCCAGTAGGTGACCACAATGTGCGGCTCGATGGACGCCTGCTGCACCTGGTGCACATGGTAGGTGCGCTCGAAAAGATGGTCGGAGTCAGCCAGCCCCTGCTCGACATCGCCGACCGCAGCGTGGATTTGGACGGCAATGTTGCGTTCCACATCGGCGATGCCGACCGCGTCGGGCTCGTCGTGGATCACCGGTGCCCCGGGCTGCATGGTCTGCAGCGGGTCAAAGACTGCGGGCAGCAGCGTGTATTCGACCTCGATCAAGTCGAGTGCGGCCCGGGCAATCTCGGGCGATTCGGCCGCCACAACCGCCACACGGTCTCCCACATGGCGCACCTTGTGGTCGAGGGACACCTGGTCCCAGGGGTGCGGATTGGGCCAGGTCTGCCCGCCCGAGGCATAGATCACGCGCGGCACATCCTCGTAGGTCAGCACTGCATGCACCCCGGGCAGCGCCCGGGCGCGGGCCGTCTCGATGCGCTGGATGCGGGCGTGGGCATGTGGGCTGGTCAGCAGGGCAGCATGCAGCATGCCGGGCAGGTCGATGTCGTCGGCAAAGGCCGGTTTGCCTTTGACCAGCTTGATCGCGTCGACTTTGATCTCGGGGTGGCCGACCACGTCGGTCGTGGGCTTGGTGTCGACTGTCGGAAAGGTGAAAAAAGCGACCTGCGGTTTGGTGAGCACATCCCCGCCTGGCAGATCTGGCTCCTGGGGAGGGCGAAGGGCATCGAAGAACCCTGCGAGCGGCAGGCTGTCCGCAGCGTCGAGCGGCGGCACCGCCTCGCCGCGAAGCAGGGCAGCTGCGCGCTGGACAGCTTCGACCGGTTTGACATACCCGGTGCAGCGACAGAGCACCCCCCCCAGCGCCGAGCGGATCTCGGCCTCGCTCGGCGTCAGGGTCTTGCCCAGCAGTTCCTGGGCCGCCAGCACCATCGACGGCGTGCAAAAGCCACACTGGATGGCTCCCGTCTCGGCAAAGGCCTGCTGGATCGGATGCAGCGGCGCCCCAGGGCCGCGGTCGAGCGCCTCCACCGTGTCGACCCGGTGGCCCTCCATCTGCGCTGCCAGCAGCACACAGGTGGGAGCCAGCCGCCCATCCACCAACACCGAGCAGGCGCCGCATTCGCCACTTTCGCAGCCGTGTTTGACACTCCACATGCCACTGCGGCGCAGCAGCGCCATCAACGTCTCATCTTCGCGGCAGTCGAACGAACGAAGCTGGCCGTTCAACGTCAATTGAGTCTTCATCGAATCCTCCCTCTATTGTACTGCGGCGGCCAATGCACGGCGTGCCAGCACCCCTGCCATGGCGCGGCGGTAGGCTGCGCTGCCCCGGTAGTCGCCCACGGGATCTACCTGTGCGACAACCTGTTCGACCAGCCTGGCAAGAGCGGTCTGCCGATCTCCCCCCGTCTCCTCTGCCAGGATCGGTGCGACGCTGGCGCCAGCGACCGCCACGCGTACAGTCTGGCCGGCGGCGACAGCGACCGCAGCCACGATGGCCTGGTCGAGCGGCGTGCGTGCCACACGCGCCAGTCCAGCGCGCGGCGCTGTGCTGAGGTCAAGGAGCACTTCTGCGAGCAGCAGGCGGGCAGAGGGCCGATATTCGCTCAAAGCCAGTTCCCTTGTCTCCTCTTCTCCTCCCTGCACCCTTCCTCTCGCCCCCAATGCCAACAATGCCAACAGCACCTCAGGGGGGCCCTCTGCCGCTCCTTCTACGGTGCCGGCCAGCGTGGCCAGGGTGCGTCGTGATTGGGGAGCTGCCAGCTCAGCGGCCGTGGACAAGATGCCGCCGGCCATCGCCCTGACTGCCGTACTTTCGACCAGATCCTGCAGCGGTGTGGCAGCCCCGATCCGCAGCAGAGGGCCGTCGACGCGCACATAGCGCCAGGGCAGATCCTGCAGATCGACCAGCGCTGGCACTGCCGGGAAAGCGCCTTCTGGCACCCGGGGCCTGGGAATCAGCGGTGCGGTTGCTACGGTTGTTCGTTCCAACAAAGCCAGCGCGCGCTCGACGCTGGGTACGCGCTCGTATTCACGGATCTGCGCGGCCATTTTGCCTCCCTCGTTTGCTCATGCGTATACTGGGTCGCCTGTAGAATAGCACACAGACGAGAAACTGGTCAAGTTTTGTTCACAAAAATCAAGTAACATTCAATTTTGGGGTCGCCCATCGGTGTGAATGGTCTTTTGTTTTCATCGAATATAGGTTGACATTGGGGTAGGTGCAGTGTACACTCAGCGCATGGCCATCAAAACACACTCTTTTCAGCCGCACTCTGCCGGCGAGGCGGACGCGGTGCAGACGTTTGGAAATCGAATCCGAGCTCGGCGCCACGAGCTGGGGATCAGCCTGGGGGTGTTGGCTGAGCGCACCGGGTTGACCGCCAGCTTTTTGAGTCTGGTCGAGCGTGACTTGAGCAAGCCGTCGCTCGATTCGCTGCGCAGCATTGCCGAAGCGTTGGCAGTACCGACCTTTTATTTTTCGCAGGAGTCTCCGGTCGGCCGTGCAGCGATGCAGAATCCGGTCGTGCGCGCGAGCCAGCGGGTCCAGATCACCTATCCGCCGGGCGATGTGACCAGCGAGCTGCTGGTGCCCAACCTGCGCAACAAATTGCAGGTCATTGTCTCACAGATCCAGCCCTCCGCCGGCAACATCGCCCGTCCGCCGCAGATCGAGACCGAGGAATGTCTGTTGGTGCTGGCCGGAACCCTGCGCGTGGTGTTGGGCGACCAGGAATATGAGCTGAAGGCAGGGGACAGCATCTACATCCGGGGCCAAGAGCTGCGAGAGATCCGGGCCTTGGGCCAGGAGGCAATTTTTCTTTCCGCTGTGACGCCGCCGGCGTTTTGAAAGGGGGAGAAGGCGTATGGAGAAGGTCGACTTGCTTGTCCGTCATGCGGTGATTGTCACCCAGAACCCCGATCGTGTCGTTCTGCAGGATGGGGCGTTGGCGGTGCTTGGCAATCGGATCGCCGCTGTCGGCACGACCGACGAGCTGGACGTGCGCTTTCAAACCGACAATCTGCTGGATGCGCGCGGGAGGGCGCTCTTTCCGGGTCTGGTCAACCTGCACACCCATCTTTTCCAGTCGGCGGTGAAGGGGTTGGGGGAGGACATGGCTGTCGAGCAGTGGGTGCAGGCGGTCACGTGTCCGACAGCGGCGGCGCTCAGCGCTGAAGAGGCCTATCTCTTTGCGATGGTGAGTTGTCTGGAGAATTTGCGCAGCGGGGCCACGACGGTGATGGAATTTATGTATGGGCTGCGGGACCCAGCCGTGCATGAGGCAGTGATTCAGGCGATGGTCGACAGCGGGCTGCGCGGGCGTTACACGCGTTATGTGGCTGACACGGGTGCAGCGATGGGGTTGCCTCCTGCGCTGATCCAGCCGGCAGACGAGGCGCTGGCGCATGTGCGTGCGTTGCAGTCGACCTACACGGGGGCAGGCGATGGACGCCTGGATGTCGGCCTTGCCATCGGGGTGATCTGGGCGATGACCGAACCGGGGCTGCGTGCGGTGCGCCGCTGCGCCGACGAGACGGGGATGACGATCACGATGCACATCAACGAGAGCCCCTTCGACAACCTGTCGGCACAGCAGCAGTGGGGGCGCAATACAATCCCGCTGCTGGCCGAATGCGGTCTGCTGGGTCCTGACCTGATCGCCGTGCACTGTGTGCACATGACAGACGAAGACATCCGGCTTTTTGTCGAACACGGTGTTGCCGTCGCCTACAACCCGGTCAGCAACATGTACCTTGGCTCTGGCATTCCTCCGATTGTGGAGATGGAGCAGGCAGGGGTGACGATCGGGTTGGCGACGGACGGTTCTGGCAGCAACAACTGTCAGGACATGCTGGAGACGTTGAAATTCAGCGCGCTGCTGCAGAAGGTCCGCCAACAAAATCCGGCCTGTGTGCGGGCCCAGCGTGCGTTGGACTGGGCAACCTGTGACGGGGCCCGGGCGTTGGGGCTGGCCGGCCAGGTCGGTGTGCTGGCCCCGGGTCTGTACGCTGACTTTTTTCTGGTCAACCCCTTCACCCCCAAGGCGACCCCGGTCCACGACCCGGTTGCGACGCTGGTCTATTCGGCGGGCCAGTCCAACATCGAGACCGTGGTGGTGAACGGGCGGATTCTGTTGGCGGACGGCGTCTTTGTACACCTAAATGAAGCAGAGCTGCTGCACGCTGCCCAGCATGCTGCCCAGAACCTGGCCCACCGCGCCGGCACCGAACGGCTGCTCGACCGCCGCGGTCGCTGGCGGCCGGTATGACCGCGGGTGTCGTTTGGGAAGAGAAGGATCGTACCGGTTCAGAGGCGAGAGAACGGACTTTTCTGCTGTGCTTGCACTCTTTGAGTGTGGATTGTATACTATGGCCATGATCTCCTTGCTGGATTTTCCATCGCCCCCATGAGTTCAGTAGGGTTTTTGCTGGCTGTGCTCTTCTGGCTGGCTGCTGTTGGCCTGCTGCGCCGTTTTGTGCGCCGCTGGGCAGGGCTTTGGGCAGATGTGCTGGCTGCCGGGTTGCTCTGGCTGCTCGTCACAGGTTTTTTCTGGCGGACGTTGAGCGGAGATGTCTACCAGCCAGCGGATGGCGGCGATCTGGCCAGTTTTCTGTTTCCGACCTATCGTTTTGCGGCAGCCACCCTGGCGCAGGGCATTCTTCCACTCTGGAATCCAACGTTGTACGGCGGTGCGCCTTTTGTCGGCGACATCCAGTCTGGTTTTTTCTACCCATACAACCTGCTGCTCTTTTGGGGGGCCCCCAATTTTTCGTATCAGGCGCTGCAGGGGGCAGCGGTCGCCCATCTGTTTTGGGCTGGGCTGGGCATGTATCTGTTGTTGCGCACCCTCCGCTGGCCGCAGGAACCGGTCAGCCGACCTGCTGCGCTCTTTGGGGCGTTGGTCTTTGCCTTGGCGGACCCTTTGCTGGTGCATCTGGGCAATCTCAATTTGATTGCGGTGTTGAGCTGGCTGCCTTGGGTGCTGGCTGCGTTTGTGCAGGGGCTTTCGACCGGGCAGTGGCGTTGGAGTGCGCTGGCCGGGGTCTTGTTTGCACTGGCCATTTCTGCCGGCCATGCGCAGAGCGCGCTGTATATCGGTCTGGCGCTTCTGCTGCTGGCCTTGGGGTGGAGTCTGGCTGTTCCGGAGATGGCGAGAAGGGAGCTGGCGGCCAGGTTGGCGGTTGTTCTGCTGCTGGCTGCGTTGCTGGCAGCCCCTGTGCTGCTTCCGGCGTTCGAGCTGACCCGCTATGCCATGCGCAGCGAATTTACCTATCAGGAGACCGTGGCTTTTTCGTTGGCGCCGACCCAGTTGCTGGCCGGGCTGGTCACGCCCTCGTTGTTTGGGCGGGGTCCGGCCTTGCACTGGGGGTTGTGGGAGCGTGTTGAGCTGCCCTACCTGGGGGTGCCGGCGCTGCTGTTGGCCCTGGCTGGGCTGGTGCTGGCCTGGCCGGAGGCGCGACGCCGGCTCTGGCTGTGGGGGGGGCTGGCTGTTTTTGGGCTGTTGGTGGCGTTGGGGGCCTACACCGTCGTGCACGGCTGGCTGACCCTGATCTTGCCCTTTTTTGACCAGCTGCGTGCCCCGGCGCGTGCGCTGGTGCTCTGGGCGCTGGGGATGGGGGTGCTCTCTGCCGTGGGGTTTGAAGCGATCGCGCAGCGGCTGGCCCGAGCACGGTTTTTGGATCGATTTCTGCAGGTCGGTGCGCTGTTGTTGGCGCTGGCCACCCTGCTCTTTGTCGGGCTGCTTTTTGTCACGCAAGCAGACTCGACCGCTTTTTTGCGGGCCTCGCTGGCGGCATTGGCGTCGGCGATTGCGCTGGGCAGCTGGCTGGGCACCTGGGGGCTGATTGTTGCCCGCCAGCAGCAGCGGCTCGGCGCTGCTCTTTTTGCCGTGCTGGCGACTGGCCTGCTCTTTTTGGAGCTGGCGGCTGCGGGCGCCTACACCGATGTCAGCGAGCAGGACCCGACGCTCGGTTTCCAGCAGGACGAGGTGATCGCCTTTTTGCGCAGCGACCCCGATCTCTTCCGGATCGACACCCGCACCGGGCTCGACGGGCTCTGGCAGCCCAACACGGCAGCGCTGGCGGGTCTGCAGGACATCGGTGGAATCAGCAACCCGTTGGCCCTGCGCAGCTACCACACCTTTTGGGAGGGGACTGGCGGCCGGGCCACACGCCAGTACGACCTGCTCAACATCAAGTATGTGCTGGTCAAAGAGGGGACGCCGCTGCCCGAGGGCAAATTTGNNGGCTGCCGCGTGGCTGGGTTGCCCCGGCGGACGCTGAGCTTTCTGCCCTGCTGCCGCCTGCTGCGCCGCCTGCTGCCCAGCTGCTGGCCTACACCCCGACGGCCATGCAGTTCGAGGTGACGGCGCCGGAGGCGGGCTGGCTGGTCATCAGCGAATTTTGGTATCCGGGGTGGGCTGCAACGGTGAACGGGACGGCCAGCCCGATCGAACAGGTCAACGGTGCGCTGCGGGCCGTCGCCGTTCCGGCAGGCCGTTCGGTGGTGGCGTTGGCCTACTGGCCCGCCTCGTTTGCCTGGGGGCTCGTCGGCTTTGCTGTGGGGATTGTGCTGCTGGCCGGCCTGGCCCTTTGGCGCTGGCGGGCAGGGAGCCGCCTCTAGTTTACCGATTCCAAATCAGCACGAGCCGACTTCGCCGGACCCCATCCAGCGACGTGTAAAGATAGGTGCGTCCGTCCAGCACCACCGGGTCGGCGTGCCCGAGCCCGATGTTGCCGGGCAGGTCGACCAGCAGCGGGTTGCCGGGATACTTCTCCCACGCTCCATCGATCTGGTCGGTGAGGGAGCGGGCCAGCCCCAGCCCAAACTGAGTGTCGCCGGCGTCGCCGGCCCCCGGGCCACGCACCCCCTCGTAGAGCAGGTAGTAGCGGCGTCCGTCGATGTCGTCCAGCCGCTGCAGTTCGGCCGAACTGACCGTGCGGAAGTCGAAGTAGGGGTTGGCGCTGGCGTCGCTGCGTGCCCGTGGGCCGTACTCTGCCGCACCGACCAGAAGCGGATTGTGCTCACAGGGGACAAAGGGGCGATCGGGCGCGTCGACGGGGCGTTTGAAACAACCCAGCGCCCCTGGATTTTGCCCCTGAGCCATCAGCACGTAGACAGTTCCGTCTTCGACAAAGACTCCGGGAGGCCCCCCCCGCAGACATTCGTAGTCAAAAGGGACAAAGGGATGCTCGCCGATGCGCTCCTCGGCCGGGCAGTCGCTGTGCCAAAGATGCCAGACGACAGATTCGGCGACATGGGTTGGGGCAGACCAGAACACCCCATCGCCGGAGGTACGCAGCATGACCCGGCCGAGGTATTCGTAGACCATCCAGGCGAGGCCAGCGGCGTAGGTGACGCTCGGGTACTGCTGCTGCACGATGTGGTCGCCGTCTGCCGTGCAGGGGCACTGGGTGCACTCGATCAGACAGGTCGGTGGCTGGGGCAGGGTGAAGGTCTGCCCGCCATCTTGGCTGGTGTATACCACCACACAGCCAGGAAATTCGACGGCTGCCCCACATCTATCTCGCACGCCGGCCGACCGGTCGCTGGCGTGTACGTAGGACCACAGGCTGCCGTTGCCCATCACCAAGGTGTCAGATTCTCCCATCGGCAGGCCGGTGTCGGCGACATCGACCGCAAACTGGGCGTTTCCTGCCCACAGGTCGGCCAACGTCGGCGCACGGCTGGGAGCCGATGCCTGGATCAGGGAGGGCGTGGCTGCTGTTGCGGCGGTCGCAGGCAGGGGCGTGACAGAGGCCACCGCCGGTTTTTCTGCGCCCCCCGCTGGCGGCTGCCCCAGCGTGGGGGGCAGCGCCGGTTTGCCCGGGGTAGGACGGCAGGCAGCCAAAGCCAGCCACAGCGTCAGCCACAGGGCTGCCCAAACGGCAAAGCGCATCGGCTACTCCATCGGGTAGCGCAGCCCGATCTGGCTGCGCACGCTGTCCATCACCCCCATGATCCGCACCGATTCGTCGAGCGGCATGACACTGCTTTCCAGCTGGCCCGCCGCCACACACGCTGCCACTTCGATCGCCTCATGGCTGTAGCCGTTGGCAAGATAGGGGCGGTAGATCACTTCAGGGGCGTTGTTGGCCTGCTGCAGGGTGAGGGTATTGCCAACCCACCACGGGCTGTGCAGCCGGATCGACCCTTGATCGCCCAGCAGGATCGCTTCCTGCAGGGTCGTGGCGCGGACAGTGGTTGAGAGCAAGGCGATCTCTCCGCCTGGGAAGCCGAGCAGGATGCCGGTATTTTCGTCGACACCAGAGCTGCCCAGCGCAGCCAGTGCGGCGATGCGGTCGGGCTGGCCCAGCAGCAGCATGGCCAATGAAATCGGATAAATGCCGACGTCGAGCAGGGCCCCGCCGCCCAGTGCAGGGTCGAAGAGTCGGCTGGCAGGGTTGAAGCTGGCGCGGAAACCAAAGTCCGCCTGCACCATCTGCAGCTTGCCGATCGCCCCCGCGGCCACCAGGTTGCGGGTCTCGACCAGGATGGGGAGATAGCGAGACCACATTGCTTCCATCAGGAATCGCTGGAGCCGTCGGGCCTCCTCCACCATTTTCTGTGCTTCCGCCGCATGGATCGCAAAGGGTTTCTCGACCAGAACATGTTTGCCATGGCGCAGTGCCAGCAGCGTATGTTCGCAGTGAAAGGTGTGCGGCGTCGCCACGTAGACAGCGTAGATCTCCGGGTCAGCGACGAGTGCTTCGTAGCCCGTATGGCAGCGCTCGATGTTGAACCGGTCAGCAAAGCGGCGTGCGTTCTCTGGGGAACGGGAGCCGACCGCGGCCACCACCTGCTCTTCCAAGGCAGCGACCCCCGTCGCAAATTTGACGGCAATGCTGCCCGGCCCCAGGATGCCCCAACGAAATTTTGTACGCATGCAAATCTCCAGTTTGCTGGCGGCGCACCCGCGCACGCCTGGTTGGATAAGGATTACTTGACGGCCAGACGGCTCAGCCCTGCGGCCTCCGGGTGGACAGCGCCTGCCAGACGCGCTCCGGCGTGTAGGGAAGCGCATCGATCCAGCAGCCCGTGGCGTCGTGGATGGCGGCTGCGATCGCGGGAGCGGTCGGGATAAAGGGCATCTCTGCCATCCCACGGATGCCCAGCGGCCCCTGGGGGTCAGGAAACTCGAGGATGACCGGCTCGACAGCTGTCGGCACGTCCAGAACGCCTGGGATCAGATAGGTGCTCAGGTGTTGGGTGAGGGCGCGGCCGTCGCGCTGCACATAGTTCTCCAGCAGCGTCCACCCCACCGACTGGGCCACAGCACCCCGAATTTGGCCCTCTACCTGTCGAGGGTTGACAGCACGGCCGACATCGTTGACGCTGACCAGCCGCAGCACCTGGACATGGCCGGTCTCCAGATCGACTTCGACCTCTGCCACCTGGGCACAGTAGCCGGAGGTGATGTTGGGGTCCGATCTGCCGGTGGTGCGGTCGTAGGGGGTGGTGGCGCGCGGGCGAAAGACAAATTCGGCGCGCGCCGGCCGTTCCTTGTTCTGCCAGGCGAGCAGCGCCTGTTCCGCTGCGCCGACGATGGCGTTGCCGGCCATAAAGCTCATCCGGCTGGCCGAAGCGCTGCCGCTGGAACCGGCGACATCGGACGAAGCGGCGTGCACTTCGACAGAGCCAGGGTCGAGCCCCAGCACCTCGGCGGCAACCCTCTGGAAGAGGGTGTGTGCGCCCTGTCCGACCTCGGCCCCGACGCAGCCGACCACTGCCCGTTCGACGCTGCCCTCGCCGTGCAGCTCGACCCAGGCCGAGCACGCTTCAGGGGCACCCAGGCTGAAACCGACATTTTTGAAGCAGCAGGCCATGCCAACCCCGCGCGCCACCTGCTGCCGGCTGGCCGCCAGCGAGTTCCACCCGCTCGGCGGCGGCAGCGCGACGGCCAAGGCGCGCGCCCAGCTTCCTTCCGGCAGCTGCTGCCAGCCGCCGCGCACAGCCGCTGCTGCGACGACCTCGCGCACCGTGCAGCCGGCTGGCAGCGGCGACCCGGTAGGAAGGGTCATGCCCTCACGCCACAGATTGCGCATGCGCAGCTCGACTGGGTCCATGCCCAGCGCTTCGGCCAGTTTGTTGACCTGCATCTCGGCGGCGAAATGGCCCTGCGGCCCGCCAAACCCGCGGAATGCGCCGCTGGGGGTGTTGTTGGTGTAGACAGTACGCCCGACGACTTCTACGTTGGGAATTTGGTAGGGGCCGAGCGCGGCCAGCAGCGAGTTGCCCAGCACCTTGGTGCTGGTGTAGGCATAGGCCCCACAGTCGCTGGTCAAGTCCATCTGGGCAGCCACAATCTGTCCCTCGCGGGTGGCACCCCAGCGCGCCCGGATCGTGTACGGGTGGCGTTTGTGGTGGCCGACGATGCTTTCTGCCCGGCTCCAGACGGTTTTGACCGGGCGTCCGGTCTTCCAGGCGGCCAGCGCCAGCGCGATCTGGAGTGAAATGTCCTCGCGCCCCCCGAAGGCACCGCCGACCGCACCGTGGCGCACAACAATCTGCTCGTCGGGCAGGCCAAGCGCGTGGGCGATCTGCTCGCGCTCCTCGTGCATCCACTGGCCGGGGCAGACAACCTCGATGCGTCCGTCAGGGCGTACCCAGGCCACCCCCGCTTCAGGCTGCAAATAGGCATGTTCCTGCGCCTGGGTGCGATAGGTGTGTTCGACCACGACGTCGGCCTGGGCAAAGCCAGCCGCCAGGTCGCCGTCGACCAGCCGGTACTCGAGCAACAGATTGGAGCGCAGCTCCCGCTCTCCGTAAGGATAGCGGAACGGGTAGGGGTGCAGCGGGCAGGCGTCGGGGTGCAGCGCTGCGGCAGGATCGGTCAGCACCGGCAACACTTCATAGTCGATCACAATCTTTCGGGCTGCGGCTTCGGCCTCGGCTTTGCTCTCGGCCACGACGAGGGCCACATGGTCGGCCTCCCAGCGTACCCGCTCTGCCTGTGGGGTGCTGCCCACCCCACAGAGCACGGGCTGATCAGCCATGATCAGCCCATATTCGTTGACCGGCACGTCGGCAGCGGTCAGGACGGCGACAACGCCTGGCATGGCGCGCGCTGCGTTCGCATCCAGCGCCCGAATTCGAGCATGCGGGACCCCTGCAAAGACGATCTGGAGCCAGGCCTGGTTGGGCAGCTCCAAATCGCCGGCATAGACCGGGGCCCCAGTCACTTTTTCGAGAACATCGATTCTGGGCAGGCTGCTGCCGACCGCACGCATTGGTTTTCCTTCAGCTTTGGCGAACCAGCATCGGGCCCAGCTGCCGTCCGCCCAGCAGATGCAGGTGCAGGTGGAACACCTCCTGCCCGCCGTCGCGGTTGCAGTTGACCAGCAGCCGATAGCCACTCTCGGCGACCCCTTGCTGGGCAGCGATCTGGCTGGCGACGACGAACAGATGGCCGAGCAGCTGTTCGTCCTCGGCGCCAACGTCGTTGGCGGTCGGGATCAACCGGTTGGGAACGATCAAAATGTGGACCGGCGCCTGTGGGTTGATATCGCGAAAGGCTGTGACCTGGTCGTCCTGAAAGACGATCTCAGACGGTATTTCACGACGGATAATTTTGCTAAAAATTGTCTCAGCGGCCATTGTGCCCCCCACCCCTCCATTCTTTTCAGCACAGTTTTTCAGCAAGCCCGAACCAGAATGTTGGGGTTCTGCTCTGCACAGTATAGCGCATGCACAGTTTTTGTGCCAGTACAGTTTTTTGTGGCACGATGGGCGTCCAGGCTCCCTTAAAGATGGCTGCGATAGAATTCGATGGTGCGCTGCATGGCTTCTTCAAAGGCGGGGGACTGGAGGTTGTGGCCGCCGCTGGCGTATTCGTGGAGTTCGAAGGGTTTGCCGGTCGCCTCCAGGACTGCGGCCAGGTAGCGCGCGTAGCCGATATTGACGACAGCATCGTCCACCGCATGGTGGATCTGGAGCGGTGTCTGCAGCCAGTCGATGTGAGCGGTCAACGAAACAGCCCGCCAGAACGGATGTCGCGTATTGGGGGGGCCATAGGTCTCTCGCAGCAGCCGGCTGTTGCGCTGGCTGGCGGTCGAGGAGGCGGCATCGGGCCGGTAGGAGCGATCCTGGATGGCGTACTGGGTGAAATCGTCGTAGCTGTAGACCGCACCCGCCCAGATCACGCCGGCGCGAAAGGCGGGTTCCACCAGCATGGCGCGCAGCGTGATGTTGCCGGCCATGCTGTGCCCCCAGACCCCGATTCGCTGCGGGTTGACGCGGTCCAGCCGCTGCAGGCTTTTGAGCGCAGCGAGGGTGTCGACGGTATATCCTGGGGAAAAGTAGGCGCCGGTCGCTTCCCCTTCTGAGCTGGCATGGCCGCGCAGGTCAATCTTGAAGACGACAAAGCCGGCACGCGCCAGGCTGTCGACATAGGCGATGTAGCGCTCCGTCGTTCGATAGATGTCGGGAGGAATGTAGCCGTGGACGAAGACGATCGCCTTGTGTCCGCCTGCGGGCATCTCCCCCAGCGGCAGGGTCAGCAACCCATAGATCTTGTAGCCTTCTGACTGGTAGCTGACAATGTACCGTTCGTAGTTGGCGCCGTTCTTCAGCTGCTGCTCGAAGGCAAGGTCGCTGCCTTCAATCGTGCGTTCGGCCAGCGCTTCGAGGGTCAGCTCGTTGCCCACGGAAAATTGGGGACGGGCCGGCGCAGGGTCTGCCGGCTGAGGTTCCAGTGCCGCAGCATCGAGCCGTTCAGCGTGATAGAGGGCAGAGGCTGCTGCCTTTTCGGCTGCCAGCAGGGAGGCCGGCGCCACGATGGGGCGGCAGCCGCCGAGCAAAAGGGAGAAGAGGAATGCCAAGAGGACGCTGGATCTCACGTGTAGGCCTCGCATTCTGAGCATGGGCAAGCGGCCCCCGCCTGGTGTCGGTGCTGCTGGCCACGACCAACGGTTCCTGCAAAAACAATGCAGATTCTGCAATAGTACTGCGTGCAGCGTCTCTGATAAAAAAAAATGGGCGTGCAGATCACTCTGCACGCCCAACGGGCTCTGGCTGAGGAAGCGGCAGCTTGCAGCGCGTCCGCTACGAATTGGCCTCCGGGGTAGCGGCGGGCTCTCCGGGCATCCTGCCGTGTGGGGGGAAGCCACCGTGGTCGTTCCAACCCTCCATCCCCCGCCCGTGCATCCCCCGCCCGTGCATCCCCCGCCCAAAGGGCTGGCGCTCCCACGAGCCCTGGGCTTCCCGCAGCAGGTTGGCCTGTTCCTGGGTAAGTGCACCTGCTTCGACCGCAGCGTTGAGGGCTTCTTCCAGACTCTGGGCGTTTTCATTGGCGGCATAGCGCATAAAGGCATGTCGGGCCTGCAGCAGGTCTGCCTCTTCCTGGGTGAGTGCACCCTCTTCGACCGCCTGGGCCAGCATGGCGGCATGGGCCTTTTGCTGGGCCGCCTGCAGCGCTTCTACGGAGATGCCGAGTGCCTCGGCCAGGAATTTTGCGTGGTCTCCCTGCATGCCGCCAAGCCCCCGCATACCAAACAGACCTTCCCCTCTCCCCCAAGGTTCTGTGGGCTCGGCCTCCCCACCTGCCTGGGCAAAGCTGGTCTGGGGGAACAGGGTCGCTGCGGCGAAGGCCAGAGCGCCGATCAGGGTGCCAGCGAGGAGCCAGCGCTGCCAAAATAATTTTTTGCTTGTCATGGTCAAACCTCCGTGTATGAAATTTTGTACAACCCTCTGAGCCGTGTCCTGGCTCACTCTCTACAGGATGCGCCCCAGATGTAAAAAAAGATTGGAAAAGCGGTAAGAAGCTTGTAAACTGTCTCTGTTCGTACAAACCGTCGCTGATTTTGTGTTTGGCGGGTCGCATGCTATTCTGCTTGTGAAGTGCCGTCAACGGGCGGCAAAAAAGAATATTGGTTTGTTTTGATTATTCCGAAGGTTCGCCCGACACGCGGTGGATGCATGGTGACAGCCGGTGAACGGGCGCTTTTTTTGGCCGACGGTGTTGACGGTACAACGGGGGCGAGGCCCGCAAGGGTTTCGCGGCACAGCGGAGTCATCAAGACAGACATAAGGAGCTTGAGATGACAACCGCATTTTCCCAGTTGAATCTGCACCCACAGTTGGTGCAGGCCGTAGAGTTGCTTGGCTTTGCCACGCCGACGCCGATCCAGTCTGCCATGATTCCGATAATGTTGGCAGGCCAGGATGTGGTCGGCCAGGCACAGACAGGCACAGGCAAGACCGCAGCGTTTGCACTGCCGATTCTTCACCAGCTGCGCCCCCAGAGCCCCCATATCCAGAGCCTGGTTTTGACCCCGACCCGCGAGCTGGCCATACAGGTCGCCAAGGCGATCCACGATTTTGGCGCTTCGCTCAACGTGCGTGTGCTGCCGGTCTACGGCGGCGAACCCTACGGGCGTCAGATCAGCCGTCTGCAAAAAGGGGTCGACGTCGTCGTCGGCACGCCGGGGCGTCTGCTGGATCTGCTCAAACGAGAGGTGCTGGACCTGACCCAGCTGCGGTCTGTGGTCCTGGATGAGGCTGACGAGATGCTCAGCATGGGTTTCATCGAGGACATTGAAGCCATTCTGGCGGCGACCCCGGTCGAGCGCCAGACAGCCCTGCTTTCTGCCACGCTCTCCCCCGAGATTCGGAGGCTGGCGGGCCGCTATCTGCGCGACCCTCAGTCGGTCTCGATCCAGCGCGAACAGGTGACCGTGGCTGCCATCGAACAGCGCCACTATCTGGTCCACGAGGCAGACAAGCTGGCGGCGCTGACCCGTCTTTTTGAGGTCGAACCGATCACCAGCGCGCTGATCTTTGTGCGCACCCGTGCGGGCACCGGCGAGCTGGCCGCCGAACTTTCGACTCGCGGCTTTCCGTCCGAGGCATTGAGCGGGGAGCTGGAGCAGGAGGAACGCGAACGGGTCATGAACCGTTTCCGCCGCAACCTGATCAAGGTCGTTGTGGCCACAGATGTGGCGGCACGCGGGCTGGACATCGACCACATCTCACATGTCTTCAACTTTGACCTGCCCGAGGATCCGGAGGTGTACGTGCACCGCGTCGGGCGCACCGGGCGCGCCGGCAAACGGGGGGTCGCCCTGTCGCTGGTCACCCCCAGCGAACGCTGGCGACTGGGGCGGATCGAGAACTTCATCAAGACAGCGGTGCTGCGCGCACCAGTGCCGACCGAGGAGCAGATTCTTGCCCGTCGTGAGTTGGCACTGTTGGAACGGGTGAGTGACGGGCTGCGTCACGGGCGGCTGGGCCAAGAACGGGGGCTGGTCAGCACGCTGCTGGAGGCAGGCCATGACCCGATCGAGATTGCTGCGGCCGCGCTGCGCCTGGCGCGCGGGGAAGAGCACCAGCGTCCGATCTTGTCGGTCGCCGAGATACAGGATCGACGCCCTTCGCGCGACTCGCGGCATCCGGCGCAGCGCGGGCCTGCTTCACGGCCTGACCGTCGGCCCGCCGACCGCTTTGAACGACAGGTTGCCGACCGCTTCGAGCGACAGCCCCGCTCGCGCCGCCCGGAAGGAAACGACGAGACAGGCATGGTCAGCCTGACCCTGAGCAAGGGTCGGGTCCACGGCGTGCGCCCTGCCGATGTGGTCAGCACGATCGCCCACCATGCCGGCATTCCCGGCGGGGTGATCGGCCGGATTCAGATCGACGAACACCATACCCGGGTCGATGTGCCCGAACGTTTCGTGGCACAGGTGCTGGCCCGCGCCGACTCTTTTCGCATCCACCGCCAGGAGATCGACGTGCGGCAGGCTTGATGGGCTGGGGCAGATCGCTGCCTGCGCGCCAGTCTATTCCCTTGCTCTGGAGCGAGCCCTCTGCAGCCCGGCACGCAGGAAGGCCACGCTGGCGCTGACTTCGTCTTCGCCCAGGCTGTGCAGGAGGAGTGCCCCATGATAGCCGCTAGCGAGCAGCAGCTGGATGTACAGGTCGTAGTCGAGCCGTCCGCGACCCGCCGCCACCTGTCCGGCCTCGCCGTCGTGGGTCAGATCTTTGGCATGCGCCAGCACGATGTCGTCGCCCAACAGCTCGAAGGCTTCGTGGAGGATTCGCTCCATCTGCGGCAGTTCACCGGCGTGGAAGAGATTGGCGCCGTCGATCAGGACTTTGAGGTGGGGCGAACGAATCTCATCCAGCAGCCGTCGGGCCCGCTGGGCACTGTCGACGACGTTGCTGATCTCGGGTTCGAAGGCCAGGGTTACCCCAGCTGGCTCGGCGATCGCCACCGCTGCTTCCATCGACTCCAGCAGGTCAGCCCAGGCATCTGGTGCCTGGTTGTGGGGGTGAGCGCGCCACAGATCCAGAGGGTCGCGCGTCCCGGTGCTCAGCGTGACGACCTGGGTGTCCAGCCCTGCACAGGCGGCGACCAGCCCCTGCAGCCCGTGCAGCCCCCGCCGCCGCTCGCGCAGGTCTGGGTGCACCATGTTGAAGGTGCCCGACAGGGCCGCCATGCGCAGGTTGTGCTGGGCAAACGCCTGCCGGATGGCAACGATCTGGGGGGGGGCCAGCGTCTCTGGCAAATTGGGCAGCCCAGCAGAGGCCAGAG
>JAPLGY010000207.1 GCA_026389955.1 Caldilinea sp.
ATCACATCGGCGACTTCGACCGCTGCAGCGGCGGTCGTGCTGCTGCTCCCGAGAAGATCGAGTGTGGCGACCACAGTGTTGGTGAGCACGCCGCGTGTGTCCAGCCCCACCTGTGTCTGGTAGGTTACGGTAGTCGTATCCCCTTGGGTGTCCAGCTGCCAGACCAGAGTGTTTCCGCTTGTGCTGGTTGGCGTCACGCTTGCGGAGCCAGCAACGTAGGTGACGCCATCGGGCAGGGTGTCGGTCAGGGTGTAGACAGTGATTCCTTCGAGGGTGGCGGCGGGTTCTGGCAACACTGTGATTGTGTAGGTGGTTGTCTCGCCGGGAGCCAGCAGTCCATCTTCTGGAATGTGAGCAGATTTGGCCACATCAGCGGGCAGCCGGGTCAGGCGGAAGCCGATGGGTGCCATGACTGGCGCGGGCACAGACTGGTCGACGATCTCGATAACCCCTGCGCGCGTTGTGCCAATCACGGGTGGCGCCTGCCAGAAGAGCCGCGCATCGAAGGGCTGACCCAGAGTGACCGCAGCGGGTGCGTCAGCCAGGGCGAACGCAGCCAGAGTACTGCCGTCGCGGTTCAGCAGGTCGACAGCAGTCGCTGGTCCTTCGGGTTGGGTCACAGAGAGCCAGTAGCTGCCGGGGACAAGCGTGTTTTTGTCCAGGGAACAGACCTGAACAGCTATGCTGGGGTCGGCGCTGCGACACAGCTCTTCTTGTGGGTCAGGTTGGTTGTTGCCGTTGTCATCCCGGCCGACGGCCAGGGTGAAATTGTTTTCGCTGCCAGGGTCGGCGGCGACATACAAGAAGCGGGCCTCAGCGCCGACCGTCAGGGTTTGGCCGTAGCTCACCGGCAGCGCGTCGGCGGTAGCCGCCAGACCCACTCCCAGCGCTACTGTTGTCAGTGTACCTGCGTAGACCTGGGCGGTGACGTCGGTGCCGCTTCTGTCGGGAGAGAGCGCGCTGAGAAGATGGGAAGCCTCACTGCGGCGCGCTTCTAAATCAAGGTAGTAGACCGGATTGCTTTCGGTCGGTGCAGGTGGTGCAGCGTAGGCAACATGCAGAGTGGCTGCCCAGAGCAGCAGTGCAATCAGCGGGCTGTAGAGGTGTTGCATCGCAATTTTCTCCTGAAAGGATGGTTGTGGGTGGATTGTCTGTCAGTCAAGTTCAACGGCACCGATGTCACAAGGGCCGGTGCGCGGTACCCTCAGTTGGTCGAATTCAGAACAAAGCGCTTCGGTACCGGCCTGATCGCCGGCTACACCCAGAGCCTCGATGCCGACGCCGATCAGGTTGTGGCCGGCGGCATGTCAGCGCTGGGCGACAGGCCGTACTGTTGCGCAGTAAAGCACACCGTCGTAAATCCAGCGTAAATGATGTAAATGGCATTTACTGGTCGTTTTTTCGAGTGGTGGTCTGGTGTGTGTCGGCGCAGACAACCTGCCAGTCAGGCGACAAGGGGTTTTCGCTGACGGGTTCACTTTTCGCCCCATCGGGGCACATGATTTTGGAACCAGATCCTGCCACGCGTCGGCGGAGAGCAGACGTTCAGAAACCGAGTTTCTGGGAGAAACTCGGTTTCTCGGCGGTCCTTTTCATCTGTGTGGCTGTGTCGAGGTGCTGCCGGAGCCGTGTTGTTTCACACGTGTCGGCGGAGCTGGCTGGTGGGGTTGAACGCCTACAGCAAGAAACGGCGACGGTGCGCTGTCTGGTGGCTGCGGTCGAGCGCAACGCCGTCTGTTTTTCTCATTTGGGCGTCAAGCTGGGTGGGCCAGGCTGGTGAGGTCGAAGACCGGGCCGTGGATGCAGGCGCGGCTCCAGCGTCCGTTGGCGAGTGGGGTCAGGCAGCACTGGCAGACCCCATAGCCGCAGGCCAGCGGCACATCTGCCAGCACCTGTACCGTTCCTGGTTCGATGTGCAGGCGTGCTGCGGCGACTGCTGTGTGCAATTGGGGGGTTTCGCTGGCGGGCAGGGCTGCTGCAACTGTGTCTGCCCAGGCCAGTGTCTCCCGCAGCTGTGCGGGCCAACTCGGACCGAAGGGAATCTGTTGGATTTCGGCTGCCAGCGGCAGGAGGTCGCGCAGTTCAGGGGCCAGCGGGCCCTGCGCCAGCAGCGAAATTGCAACCTGTCCTCCGCGGTCAAGCAGGGCATGGACCAGCGGCAACAGCAGGGCAACCCGTTCTGGCGCAGCCACCACGGCCAGATGGCGGCTGCGCGGGGGCAGGGTGAAGCCGTTGCCGAGTGGTCCGACCAGGTGGACAGCGGTTGGAAGCGGGCGGCTCGCCAGCCAGCCAAGGCCAGGGTCGTCGAGTGCAGGGCTGGCCAACAACCAGCGTGCATCGTTGCCGGCCGGGCGCCGGCCAGCGACATACAGCGGCCGACGCAGGGAAAAAGTCCAGTCGTGGGCAAGTGCCCAGGCGGTTGTTTCGCAGCAGCGCACCAAAAAATAGCGTCCGGCCAGCGGATTGGCGGGCAGGCTGGTCGGCAGGGTGAGCGAGAAGAGCAGGCCACTGGTGGTGGCTTGCACGGCGGTGAGCAGACCTGTGACCGTCCCATCGGCGTGGAGAGCCGCCCGGTCGGGTGCTGTAAAAGAAGCTGGCGTCATCAAGTCCTCATCAAGTCTTTCGGCAAACTCCCCACGCCTTCAAGGCTGGGGAGGGACAGTTGGGTGGCCGAGGTCTCGGCGTCTTGCAGAAATTGTACCTGCAAATCACAACGAACCCGCGATTGGGGGCTGGGCCGATCGACAGTGGCTGCCAGCGGCCAAGAGCGTGGACCGGCACCTGGGGCCATACATCTGCGACCGTGGCCAGCAGACAGGGAGATGTGCGGTCACAGATCTGTGGAAGTGTTGTTGGCTTGGCAGAGCAGTTGACAGCGCGACAAGTTGCGGGTATACTGGGTGACAACTGAACAACCTGCCCAAAATGTTCAGGGCAAGTCGCACAATCC
>JAPLGY010000469.1:0-656 GCA_026389955.1 Caldilinea sp.
AGAATTCGACGAAGCGGATGGAGCATTTGAACTGTTCGAGCCCGGGGCACAGACCTCGTGGCGCTCGCCAGACTGGGCACGTGTCCGGCTGGCCGAACGTGAATCGCTGGTGCGAGTCCAAGACCTCTGCCAAGGCGATACGGTCCTGGTCGATGCCGGAGAAATGATCCCGACGCAGGGGATCATCACATCCGGGAGTGCATGGGTGCTTTCTCACCAGGACCCCCTGACGGTTCAGTACTCGTCTGTCGATATTCCTGTGGCTGGATACCGGGTAGGCGTGGGCGACCGCGTCCATGCGTTGGAAATCGTGCTGGTTGGAAGTCTGTGCATTGCAGCCGAGGGGTTTGGTCGAGCTTGACAAAAACGAATGTTCTGAAGCATGTCCGCGGGGATGGAGCCCGGAGTGAAACAACAAAATGACATTGCCTTTCACCCAGTCGACCCGTGCGCTGCAAGCCGACCGTGAGTGGCCTACCCTGTGGGTCACGGCCAGCGTGCTTGTTTTGCTGGTATGCTGGCTGGTCTGGTTTTTGTGGGCGCCGGTCAGCTTATACGAGACCGGCTCCTTGGCCGCAGTGACCAGGCGCGGGCTTCTGATCGCCTATTTCCCGACAACCGTCCTCGGGCGCTTGCAGCCCGGACAATCTGCCGTG
>JAPLGY010000469.1:673-7336 GCA_026389955.1 Caldilinea sp.
CAGCGTTGTCGCCGACGCAACCTGCCCTGGCTGCAGTGGTGCTGTCTGTAGACGCTGGCAACACGGGCGACGAACTGGCAGTCACACTCGCCACGGTCTCTGCACAGTGGCCCGCATCGACGCTCTCGAGCGGCTACCCGATCTCGGGCTCCGTGACCGTTGCCGTGGAAGAGATCTCGCCAGCACAGCTGCTCTGGCGTTCGACCGGACAAGGGGTCGACAGCAGCACCGTTCTGCTTGGCCCCCCAGCTCCTTGAGGGAAGCTGGGGCAGTAGAGTGCAGAAAAAGGACCGTATCGTCGTGGAAAAAATGATCGCTGCCAATGAGCGGCGTTTCTGGGTGCCTGAAGTCGTGCAAACTTCTGCCATGGACTGTGGGCCGGCCGCCCTGAAAGCGCTGCTGGAGGGCTTTGGGCTGCCTATCGACTATGGTCGCCTGCGAGAAGCCTGTCAGACCGATGTGGACGGGGCCTCGATCGACACCGTCGAAGATGTCGCGCTCCGTCTGGGATTGCTCTGCCGACAGGTGCTGGCCCCCGTCGACCACCTCTTTATCGCCAGCGCCCACCTGCTCCCTGCGCTGGTGATCGTGCTGCAGCCCACCGGTGCCACCCACTTCATCGTCGTCTGGCGGGTGATCGGATCCTGGGTCCAAATTATGGACCCGGCACAAGGCAGGCGCTGGCTGACACGCAGCGAGCTTACCCGTTCTATCTACCGACACCATTTCGTGATGGCCGCCCAGGAGTGGCGTTCCTGGGCAGGAAGCGATGGATTTTGCAACCCTTTGCGTACCCGCATGCAGCAGCTGGGGCTCTCCGAGCCCTTGATTGCCGCCCTGCTCACACAGGCTTTGGCAGACCCCTCCTGGAGAGCGCTGGCCGCTTTGGATGCCACAATCCGGTTTGTCAAGGCGCTTGTAACAGCCGGCGGCGTGGCGGAGACAACAGAGATTGCGCGCCTGGTGGAAGGATATTTTGCACAGACACCCAGCACGCCCGACGCAGCTGCCCCCAACGCAGCCACGATCCCAGCCCCCTACTGGTCGGTTCTGCTGCCGGCTGCACCGGCGGAGAAGACAAACAGCGCTGAAGAGCTGTTGACCGTGCGCGGTGCAGTGGTGCTGGCTGTGACCGGCCGTGAACCCGTCGTGGTCCCGAGCGCCGAACCCTCCTCGGCCAGACCTGTGCTTTTGCCAGGGCTGCGCGCCGCCCTCCTCGTGCCGCTTTCGCCGGTGCGCGCCACCCTCGATGCACTGCGCGCCGACGGCCTGCTGGCCCCGGGTGTGCTCGCCTTGGCTGTGCTCGTTGCCGCGTTGGGCGTCACCTTGGAGGCCACTGTGCTGCGCGGGTTGATGGATTTCCATACCTGGCTGGTGCGTGACTCGCTGCGTCTTACGCTGGCTGCAGGGATCCTCAGCTTTGCAATTCTGCTTTTTCTGCTCGAGGCCGCTCTCACCAGTCTGAGTTTGCGGCTGGGACGCCGAGTCGAAACCAGGCTGCGCATCGCGCTGCTGACCAAAATCCCCCAAATCGAGGAACGCTACTTTCACAGCCGCCTGATCTCGGATATGGCGTACCGGGCCTACAGTCTGACGCAGCTGCACAGCCTGCCTGGGATCGGGGTCGACCTGCTGCGCCAGAGTGCCCAGCTGCTTTTTACAACGATCGGCGTCGTCTGGCTGGCCCCGCAAAGTGCCCTGCTGGCATTTGCCATGCTCGGCGCCGTGATGGCTGTCGCTCTGTTTTCACAGCCGATCGTCGGAGAACGCGATCTGCGCGTGCGTACCCATACGAGCGCGCTGAGCCGCTTCTACCTGGACGCTCTGCTCGGTCTGCTGCCAATCCGTTCGCACAGCGCCGAGCGCGTGGTCCGTCGGGAACATGAGATGCTGCTGACGACCTGGATGCGCTCTTTGCGCGCGCTGGCCAACCTCGAGCTGCTTTTGCAGGGATCGGTCGCTTTGATCGGCCTCGGCGGGGCCTGTGCAATTGTTTTTTACTATATCGGCGGCGGCGGCGAGGCGAGCGGGGTGCTGCTGTTGCTCTACTGGGCCCTGAACCTGCCCGTGCTCGGCCAGGCCTTTATCACGAACGCACAGCAATACCCCAGGGCGCGCAACCATCTGCTGCGTCTCCTGGAACCGCTCGGGGCACCGACCAAAACCGATGCCCCTTCGGAGAAGGAGCCAGACGTGGACCCAGAAGCTGGCCCAGCACCGACTACTCTGCCGGATCCCTCCTGGACCCGAGGCGTTGCTGTCGCGCTGCGCGGGGTCACCGCAGTCGCCGCAGGCCATCCAATTTTGCACGATCTGAACCTGACGATCGAGCCCGGCGAGCACATCGCCCTGGTGGGCACATCAGGCGCCGGCAAGTCCAGCCTGGCAGGGCTGTTGCTCGGCTGGCACCGCCCCACCCAGGGCGAAATCTGGGTCGATGGGCGAACTCTGACGGAAACACGCCTGCAGTCTCTGCGCAAGATGACCGCCTGGGTCGACCCGGCAGTCCTGCTCTGGAACCGTTCGCTCTCCGCCAATCTGCTCTATGGACTGACCGAAGAGGAGCAGGAGACGTTTGCGCTGAACGACGCCCTGACCCTGGCCGACCTGGACGCTGTGGTGGCCAGGCTGGCGGAGGGGCTGGCGACCGGGCTCGGGGAAGGGGGCGGGCTGATCTCGGGAGGGGAGGGACAACGGGTCCGCTTCGCACGTGCACTGCTGCGTCCGGGCGTGCGTCTGGCCATCCTGGACGAGCCGTTTCGTGGGTTGGAATCCTCGCAGCGACGCCAGCTGCTTGCCAAGGCCCGCCAGCACTGGCGGACTGCAACCCTGCTCTGTATCACACACGATGTGGCCGATACACAAACGTTTGACCGGGTGATCGTGCTCGACAACGGCCGGATTGTGGAGGACGGCGCACCGCAGCAGCTCGCCGACGATCCGCACTCGCACTACCGCGCCTGGCTGCAGGTCTCGGCAGCCAGCTGGCAGACACTCTGGAACGCAGAGGGCTGGCGCCGCTTACATCTGGACCAGGGACAGCTGCACGAACTGTGAACAGCGGGCACCTTTCCGACAAGTGGCCCCAGAAGTGGCCCCAGAAGTGGCCCCAGAAGCTGTCTCTACCTTATCAAGCAAGTCAACAACAAAATCGACCCAGGATGCGATGACAGGCAGCACACTCGAGACATCAAAAGAGCCATTGTTCGAACGGGTTTACAAAATCGCCCGCGCCCTGCGGCCGCTGCCGACACAAGAGGCCGCGCCAAATGGCGCAGCCCCACAGCTGTCTGTGGGCCAGGAACTGCTGAGCCGTCTTCAACAGGCCAATGTCCAACCCCTGGTGGCCAAAGTCAGGGAGAGTTATCTGTCTGGCCAGGAGCAGGCGCTGCCCCTGCTCAACCACATGGGAGATTATCTGACCGAACTGGATGATCGATGGCAGCTGTTCGTGCACACGCGCATCGATCCCCTGCTGGGAGGAGAACGCAGCCAACAGCTCAGCGAACTGAATATTCAGATGAGCGCCGCTGAAAAGGATATCAACCGCCGTCTGCTGTTCTCAGTCGGAAACATGGGGATCGCCTGGGTGGCCACCCATTTTTTTCCGCCGCTGGCGTTGTTCAATGCCGGGATGATGGTCTGGCTGGGGCTGCCAATCTACCGTCGCGGCTGGCAGACACTGGTGGAAGAAAGGCGGCTCACCTACCCGGTGGTCTTGGCGGGCGCAGCTGCCACCATTCTGCTCGGAGGACAGTATGTCCCCGGCAGCGTGATGATGTTTGCCATTATCGCAACCAACAAACTGGTCAACCGGACCGAAGATCACTTCCGGCGCAGCATCGTCGATGCCCTCGGCCAACAGCCGCGCACTGTCTGGCGACTCAGGGGAGATGTCGCCGTGGAAACCCCCTTGGCCGAGATCGAACGGGGAGATTTGCTGGTGGTGGGCGCCGGCGAAATGATCGCCGTCGACGGCGTGATTGTGGAAGGTGCTGCCGTCGTCGACCAGCACCGCCTGACCGGAGAAGCACAGCCAGCCGAAAAAGCTGCCGGAGATGAAGTGCTGGCTTCTACGGTCGTGCTCTCCGGAAAAATTCAGCTGTACGTGCACAAGACCGGCCAGGAGACCAGCGCCGCTCAGATTGCCACCATCCTGCAGCGGGTTTCCCGCAACCGAATCAACTTCAGCTCCCGGCTGGATAAATTTGCCGACAGCATGACGGCCCCGATGCTGGCCCTGGGGGGCACTGCCCTGCTCACGCTGGGCCCGATGAGCGCCGCCGCCATTATGTCGGTCGGCGTAGGCAGCCTGGCCCGGATCGGCGGCCCGCTGGCCACGCTCAATTATCTCAACGTCGCCGCCCGCCATGGCCTGTTGGTGAAGGACGCCCGTTCCTTTGAGCTGTTGAAAAAGGTCAACACCTTTGTCTTCGATAAAACTGGAACGCTGACCCTGGAACAGCCGCAAGTCTACAGGCTCCATCTCTGTCTGCCAGAGTGCCAGCCGGGCAGCGAAGCGTGGGCAGAGGCTGAAAATCTGCTGCTCCGCTTCGCCGCAGCCGCCGAAGCCCGCCAGTCCCATCCCGTGGCCAAAGCCATTCTTGCCGCAGCCCAGGAGCGCAAACTGGAGATCCCCGCAATCGAAGAGGCCCACCTTGAACTCGGATACGGAATCAAGGTGCGCTTGACGGCTGCTGAGGGCGCAGCATGGCTGAACCCACAATCTCCCCTCGCTGCCCTGCTGCAGCCTGATGCAGACCTGCAGATTTTGGTGGGCAGCTGGCGCTTCCTGGAGATGGAAGCGATCCCCATCCCTGCCGAGCTGGCCGCTGTCCAGGAGAGATGCCATGCCCAGGGACATTCGCTGGTGCTGGTCGCCCTCAACGGCCAGACAGCGGGCGCCCTTGAACTGCAGCCTACCGTCCGGCCCGAAGCGCGCCAGGCCGTCGCCGAACTGCGCGCGCGCGGAATGGCGCTGTACATCATCTCGGGCGACCACGACGCACCAACGCGCCAGCTGGCACACTCGCTCGGCATCGAGCATTTCTATGCCGGAGTACTGCCCCAGCAAAAAGCCAGCCTGGTGGAAGAACTGAAAGCCCAAGGCGCCAAGATCTGTTTTGTCGGCGACGGTATCAACGACGCCATTGCAATGGGCAAGGCCGATGTCTCGGTCTCGCTGCGCGGCGCCTCCACCCTTGCCACCGATACTGCCCAGATCGTGCTGATGAACCAAAACCTCACCCTGCTCTCTTTCCTGCTCCAACTCGCCGACGAGTTTGACCGCTCGCTGCTCTCGCTGTTTCGCGCAACCCTGGTGCCGGTCGGCAGCGTGGTCGTCAGCACATTTTTGTTCCAGACCGGAATCTATGCCGCCTTGCTGATCTGGCAGCTCGGTGTGGTCAGCGGCCTTGGTATGGGTTTCTGGCCTCTGTGGAAACATCGCCTGCTGATGCAGCCAGCCCCCGATGCCTCCAATGCCAGCAGCGAAATTGTCGGAGATGTTCCGCTGGAAAGCAGACAAATCTCCGCAGTTTCCCAGATTCCCGCCCTCTACCGGCACGCCCCCCCCCGAGAACCCGCTGCAGCAGATGCCGTCTACGCCGGTATGGGTCCAGCACAGACCCGGCACGAATCCGGTGCAGGCAAGGATGAATAGAAGAATGCACGGACAGCATCACGCCATCTATCTAAAAAAGTGGGCGCTCTGGCTGGCTGCACTGCTCGGCCTGACCGCACTGCTCGGCCTGGCGCTCCTGCGCCCCCAGCCTGCGGCCCAGCCTGCGACCCAGCCTGCGACCCAGCCGGCGACCCAGCCTGCCTCCAGCACCGCCTTGCTGGACGCGCAAAGCTGTCAGGAATGTCATGCCCAGCAGGTTTCGGACTGGCTGGGCTCTCACCATGAACAGGCGATGCAACCGGCCAACAGCGAGACAGTGCTGGGGGATTTCCAACAGGCTGTCTTCAACGACGACACAACGACCACCCGGTTTTTTCAACAAGATGGTCAATTTATCGTCAATACGATCGGCGAAGACGGAAAATACGCCGATTTCACGGTGCGCTATACCTTTGGAATCACCCCGCTGCAACAGTATTTGCTGGAACTGCCCAGAGGACGTCTGCAGGCGTTTACCGTGGCCTGGGATACCCAGAAACAGCGCTGGTTCTCGCTCTACCCAGATGAAACCTTTGTGCCAGGCGATCGGTTGCACTGGACCTCGCGCAATTTTATCGCCAACTCCTCCTGCATCGACTGCCACGTCACTGGCCTGGAACTCGGCTACGACCTGGCCAGCGACAGCTATCAGTCTACCTGGAAGGCTGTCAATGTCAGCTGCCAGGCCTGCCACCTGGCGACCGAACAGCACAAGACCTGGGCACAAAATCCAGACCGGGCCGAAAAACCCGAGAACAACAAAGGACTTCGCATCGATCTTACGTCGCTCAAGCCACAGGAACAGGTCGAAAATTGCGCCCGCTGCCATGCCCGACGCTCCCCGATCAGCCCGGAGGATGCCTACGACGCACCCTTCCTCGATGACTACATGCCGGAGTTGCTCCATGCCGGTTTCTACCATGCCGACGGTCAGATGCTGGATGAAGTGTTCAACTACGGCTCCTACCTGCAGTCCAAGATGTACAGCGCAGGCTTGAGCT
>JAPLGY010000059.1 GCA_026389955.1 Caldilinea sp.
CCAACAAATCTCTGGCCCAACAAATCTCTGGCCCAACAAAAAAGCCCTTTCTGGAGAAAGGGCTTTTGCGATGGCTCCCCGGGTTGGACTCGAACCAACAACCGCTCGGTTAACAGCCGAATGCTCTGCCGATTGAGCTACCGAGGAACGTTTTCGACAGAATGTAGTGTAGAGGATTCGAGAAACGCTGTCAAATTCTGGTCATCTTTGGACGATTTAAGCCAGATAGTCGCGCAGTTTGCGGCTGCGCAGCGGGTGGCGCAGCTTGCGCAGCGCCTTGGCTTCGATCTGACGCACGCGCTCGCGCGTGACGTTGAATTCTCGACCGACATCTTCCAATGTTCGGGTGACACCATCTTCCAACCCAAAACGCATGATGAGCACCTTGCGCTCGCGCTCGCTCAGATCCCCCAGAATGGTCTCCATCTGTTCTTTGAGCAGCCGACGGCTGGCCGAATCTGCCGGGCCGGGCAGGCTGTCATCCTCGATAAAATCCCCCAAAGAACTGTTCTCTTCCGAGCCAACCGGTGTCTCCAGGCTGAGCGGCTCCTGGCTGA
Organism: Caldilinea sp.; assembly: GCA_026389955.1. The sequence continues at coordinate 558 of JAPLGY010000059.1, forward strand.
GACGCTGAATCCGACGGACCTTGGCCGCAGCCCGTTCGATCTGGCGCTGCATCTCTGACTCGACACGGCGCCCCTTGCTGATCGCATCGCGATACTTTCTGACCTCGTCGATCGACAAAAATTCCATCTCCACCGCAATCTCTTCAAACGTAGGCTCTCGACCGAGTTCCTGTTGCAGACGACGCTGGATACGGGCCTGCCGGTTGATCGTCTCCACCATATGGACCGGGATACGAATCGTCCGGGCCTGGTCGGCGATGGCCCGGCTGATCGCCTGGCGAATCCACCAGGTCGCATAGGTGCTGAATTTGAACCCCAACGTATGGTCAAATTTATCGACCGCGCGCAGCAAACCCAGATTTCCTTCTTGAATCAAATCCAAAAAATTGAGCCCACGGCCAATGTACCGTTTGGCAACGCTGACCACCAGACGCAGGTTGCTCTGGGCCAGCTGGTTGTGCGCTGTGCGCCCCTGATGGACCAACAGATCCAGCTGGTCTTTCTGATCCAGCTCCGTGTCGTTCAGCTGCGCTTCCTTCCGGCCCTGCAGCAGCTGTGCCAGCTGCACCTCGGCCGCCTCCCCGACCCGAATTCGTTCGGCCAGATCCATCTCATCATCCGCCGAGAGCAGCTGATGAAGACCAATATCCCGCAGATACATGCGCACAGGGTCGAGACTTTGCCCGACCTCCTGAAGATCTGCGATCAAGGTCTCGATCGGTTTGTATTTTTCTTGCTCGATCTCTTCTTCCAGCTTGATATCCCGCTCGATGCGTGGGATCGGAGCGCTGTCCTCTTCTTCGATCTCTTCGGGCTCCTCGAAGAGATCCTCTTCGGGCGGCGTGCTCTCTCCCAAATGAATATACTGGTCCAGTTCGCTCTCGCCACCCAAGCGCGGCAGCGGGGTGAAGGACTCCTGCTCACCTTCGGGCTCTTCTGATCCTAGAGAGGGTACAATTGGCTTCGCCATTGGTTGATTGCTTTGCCCTTATCTAAACCTGCAACAGTTTGACGCCTGCTCGCTGGCCCACTTTGCGAAACATCTCCTGGGGAATTCGTGCGTTCTGGCGCTGCAAATGGGCCAGTTCACGCAGACAGGCATTGGTCGTCTTTTCAAAACTACGCGCCGCCTCCAACTCACCAGAACGTTGTAGTTCGTCCTGCAAATATTTGATCCGAGTTGTCTCGGAGCGGACCTGCTCCAGACGCATGCGCAACAACCCCTTGATCACATCCTCCCGCAGCAACGCCGGGTCGTGCGCAGGCAGCAAAGACGCATACGCGACCAGCTGCGCCAGCCGCCCGTGTAGACGCCTGTCCAACCTCTCCTGAAACAGCTCGACATCCCAAGGCTCATCACTGTTCAGATACTGTTTGAGCTGACGAAAGATTTCCTGGTTCTCGATATGCTGCCAGTCCTGTGGCTGCAACGGGGAGAGTTGATAGCGCTCGGTCACACCCGCCAGCCAGACCACCAGGTCGACGTCTGCCAGCAGGTTGGCCAACAGATGCTCTTCGTGGGCATACCCCCGCATCTCCCCAGCCTGTCCTTCCCTGGCTCGCATCTCCCCAGCCGAGGGCGCAGCAGAAACCGGCGGTGCCGTGCGCCCGCTCGGTTCGATCCCCGCCTTCAGCTGACGAGCTGCAGCCTGCACACGGCCGGCGATCGTCGCTTCGTCGACCTGAACCATCCGGCTCAGCCGTTGGATGTAATGCTGTCGTTCGATCTCGTTGCTCAGTTCGGCGATCAACGGCGCCAGCTCGGCAACCGCTTCCCCCTTGCCTTGGGCGCCGGTCAGATCCATCTGCTCAGCCACCACATCGCAGTAAAAATCGACGAGCGGTCGGGCGGCAA
>JAPLGY010000215.1 GCA_026389955.1 Caldilinea sp.
GCACCACCTCGATCGCATATGGACGAACCGGCGCCAGCAAATTGACAGTCTCCATGATCGTGCGCCCCCACCCCAAGCCAACCAGATCCCCGTCGTGCACGCGACTTTCCAAAAAACGTGCCGCCGCCCCCCCCAGCGAACGCAACACCAGCTCCTCCGAGCTAGGTTTGGGAATGACACGCACACTGCGCAGCCCGCTGCGGTCTTGCAACGCCAACGCCACATCCTCACACTGATCTTGTGGGTTGTCGATCTGGATGCGCACGATATTCTGCTCGCGGGCCCGTTTCAGGTAGAGCGCTACCAGCGAACGGGAGACCCCCATCTGGTCGGCAATCTCCTGCTGCGATTTCCCATCTTCGTAGTAAAGCGTTGCAACCTGCACCAGCGTTGCAATCAATTCACTGTTGGCCATCGTTGCTCGCTTTTCTCTGTAAGTTGACAAATGTTTTTAGCATACTCCACTTGTGCAGAACGCACCAAAACCTAGACATCTAGCCAGTGACAAAACCCAATTTATCAGGTATTGTGAGTTCAAATACATTCTCACAACGTAGGGAGTTGAAAAAATCAGATGTCTCACTACACCTCCAATCTGCCAGAGATCGGCGGCATTCCGGCTGAGCTGGCCGAACGCAAAACCTCCGGCATCCGTTTCAAATTTTTGCTCGGCGGCCTGCTGCTGATCGCGCTGGTGGCCGCGCTGATGGTGCAGGCAACAGCCTCGACCGCCGCCTACTATCTGACCGTCGACGAAGTGCGCCAGCGCGGGGAGGCGCTGGTCGGAGAACGGGTGCGGGTCAGCGGCACGGTGGTGGAGGGCAGCGAGGAGTGGCGTGCCCAGGAGATCACCTTGTCTTTTCGGATCGCAGACGAGAGCGGCGCTGAGCTTCCGATCGTCTTTGCCGGGCCCCGGCCAGACAACTTCCAACGCGCCGCCTCGGCGATTGTCGAAGGGACCCTGCTGCCAGAGGGCACATTCCAGGCCGAGACACTCCTGCTCAAATGCCCGAGCCGGTACGAGGAAGAACCCGACGAAGTGTTTGCCAAGGCCAACCCAGCGAGGCAACCATGAAGACGGCTGGGCTGGCCAGGTTGAAGACGTGGGCGCGGCAGCGGCTCCGGCAGCGGCTCCAGGGCCGCGCCGCCGGTGTTGCCGCCGCCGTCGTCTGCATGGGCGGGCTGGTGTGGGCAGGTCTGTGGGCCGTGCCGGTCGCCGGACAGCAGACCCGCCAGTCTCCCCCCTACGATGCAGCAGAGGTGACGGTGCCGGCCAGCCTGCCGCTGGCAATTTCTGGGCGCGCCTTGTACCAGGAGAACTGCGCACCGTGTCATGGGGAACAAGGGTTGGGCAACGGACCGGCGTCGGGCGATCTGCCCGGCCCAGCCACCGCCTTTGCCGACCGGACGGCGGTCTGGGAACGGAGCCCCGGGATGCTCTTCCACACCACCAAGTTTGGACGGCTGGAAAAGCTGATGCCCCCCTGGTCCAACCGGCTTACAGACACCGAAATCTGGGACACAGTGGCGTTTGCCTGGAGCCTGCACACCAAAGCGTCGGAGACAACTGCCGGAGGGCTGCTCTACAACGACCAATGTGCCAGCTGCCACGGCCTCAGCGGGGCCGGGGATGGACCCGAGGCGGTCGGAAGCTTGCCCGATTTCACCGACCTCGGCTACACCCTCTTTGTCAGCCAGGCTGACTGGCAGCAGGGCTGGGAGAAGGCCCACAACGAATCCGGCGCCGAGTGGTCGCAGGCCGAACGCGAGAGTGTGCTCGAATACCTGCGCACCTTCAGCTATGTCCCCCCCTGGGGAGAAGCCTATCGCCCCGGCGACGGTCTGATTGCCGGCGAGGTGCGCCTGACCGACAGCGGGCCGCAGCAGATCGAAGGGGCCGACGTCCGGCTGCAGGCCTATCTGGGCTTTGAAGCAGTTGCCACGTTCACCACCACCCTTGGGGCCGACAGACGCTTTACCTTCACCGACCTCTCTGTCGACCCCGCCCTGCTCTATCTGGCAACTGTACAGACAGACGAGGGCACCTACAGCAGTGCGATGGTCTCGTTGAGCGCCGAAGAGCGCACAGCCGAGATCCCCATTACCCTGTATGGCACCACTGACAGCCCAGAAGCGGTCCGGATCAACCAGGCCCACTGGATTCTCGAAGCACAACCGGGCGCGCTGGTCCTGGCACAGATCTACCTGTTTGGCAACAGCGAGGATCGCACCTTTGTCGGCCGCACCGTCGAAGGCGTCGACAGACCCGTCACCGCTGCCGTGGAGGTGCCCGAAGAGGCGGTCAACCTGTCCTTCCAGAACGGCACGCTCGGCGATCGGTTTCGCCGGGTGGGCAACCAGGTCTACGA
>JAPLGY010000124.1 GCA_026389955.1 Caldilinea sp.
CCCAGCGGCGACTGAAAAGGATTGGGGGTTCCGTCGACAGCTCCGACGGCGCCTGTCTGGGGGGAAGCGATGTTTGGAAACCCACCCGGCGTTGTGACGACAAAAAAAGTTGGCGATGGGGTGGGCGTCGGCATCAGGGTCCAGGTCGGTACAGGGGTCCAGGTCGGCGGCACTGGAATGGGGGTCCAGGTGGGCACAGGGGTCCAGGTCGGCTGCGGGGTGCGGGTTGTGGTGGGGGTAGGGGGCTGGGGGGTCACGATCTTCAGGACGGTGAAGCTGTTGCGGTCCTGTGCATTGTTTTCGACACGAAACCCCCGCTCCGGGTGGCTGGAGACCACCCGGCTGCTGGTCTGGAATGTTCCTCCGGAGGGGTAGGTCACCGGGCCCAGGATGGTGGGCAGGCCCCGGCTGGCCAGATACTGGTTGGTGATCACCAGACGTTCGCCGCCGACGATGGTCGCGTCGCGGAGGGTGACACTGCGCCCGGTTGCGCTCTCTGAAAGCTCATGCTGAGAGAGCGGGACCAATCCTGCTGCGCTCCGGTTTTCGATGATCACACAGTAATAGCCCGAGTATCCGGTGCCCCGCTGCTCGGTGCGGTCGTTGTCGCAGCGGTCGGGGCGGTCGGCGATGTTGCGCCGGACGTATAAAACTGGCTGGAGGCCGGTTACGGTGGCGCTCCCTTCGTTGGCAGCCTGCAGACCATTTGTGGCCATAGAGAGCACTGTCGCGCGCACGGTTATGCTGGCAACATCGACCCGCTGGCGCAGCTGGTTGCTCCAGGGGGCCAGGCTGGTGTTGACAGATTGGACCGTGATCGATCCCTGCGGGCCGATCGTCGCAGCCAAAGGCTGGTCGACAATCTGCAGCGCAGGAATGTTGACCAGATGATGGGTCAGCGTGACAGGCCCCTGGTTGGTGATTCTGAGACAATAGTAGGCCAGCGGGTACTCTCCCGACAGCACATAGTTCAGATTGGCCGTTGTCGTCGGGCTGCAAGTCCCTTCGATATCGCCGACTGTCAGCGCCACGCTGATCTGGGCAGTGACAATCTGGAGAGAGGTAGGGGCCGATTCGACCCGGCGGAGCACGCCGGCTTCTTCGACCGTCCAGCGTGCCACGCTGACGGTAGTCTGGGTGGCAGTGGCGGAGCGGATCAGGCCGTTGGTTGCGGTGGGCAGCAGGGTCACTCCTGGGGAGAGTGTCTGCCCTGGCTGCCAGCCCACCACAATCGTCTCCTGGTCGTCGAACAGCGTTTGCAGCACCACTGGTTCGCTGCTGTTGTTGGTGATGGCATAACAGAGATAGTAGGGAGCACCTGCGCCTACGACCAGGGTGGTTGTGTTGTTGGCCACGGCCTGCTGGCAGAGCTGGGTGGGGTCGCCGTCGGCATAGGCCAGTGCTTTGACCAAGATCAGCGAACCTGCGGCGGGCTGTGCTGTGACGGGGACACCGCCCGCGTCGAGAAGCCCACTCGCCAGCCACAGGAGTGCTGCCAGCGCGAGAGCTGCTGTCGTGCCAGCAGCCATCCGGACAAAGGAGCAGCTCATAGCAGGCGCGTCGTTACATCCCCTGCATCCAGCCGATGCAAATGGCCGGCCTCATCGACCAGCATCAGTGCCCCGTCCATCGTGACATCCACAGCGACTCCCCGCAGCGTGCGGTCGCTCTGGTGAAAAAGCACACTGACCGGCTGTCCGAGGGTCAGCAACAGGCTGCGCCATTCATGGTAAAGATCGTGGGCTGGCCCAGCCAGTCTGCTCAGCTCGTCCCAGGCCTGGCAGAGTGCCACCAGCAGGTCGGTGCGGTCGAGCTGCCGTCCTGCAGCGAGACGAAGGCTGGTTGGCTGTGGGAACTGTGGTGGAACGCTGGGCAGATCCGCCTGCTCTTGGTTGACATTGATTCCGAAGCCGACGATGGCGTATTCGATCTGTCCGTTCACATAGGCGGTCTCGATCAAGACGCCGCCAAATTTGCGGGCATGGGCCAGATCTTCGCCGAGCATGAGGTCGTTGGGCCACTTCAGCCCCAGCTCGTCGATGAGCCCAGGCACCAGCGCAGCGGTCGCCCGTGCAGCTGCGACGCCGGCGATCATGGGCAGCTGTGCAGGATGTTCAGGCAGCTGTCCCTCTTTCAAGATCAAACTGGCCAGCAGCGCCTGGCCAGGAGGCGCTTCCCAGCGTCGTTGCAGACGGCCGAGCCCTGCTTGCTGTTCTTCTGCCAGCACCAACGTCCCCGAACGAACCGCAGGGTCTCCCGCCAGCTGTTGGGCGACCACCATTGTGCTGGAGACCCTGGTCTGGTAGACCAGCGTATGGCCGATGGCCGCATCCTGCAGCGCAGCGGTCGCCCGTTTCAGATCGAACATGGGGTCAGACGAAAATGCAGTGCTCATAAACGTTTTTGCCAGCCTTCTGCTTGTCTCTCTGCGGTCGAGCAGTTCACTTATTTTCACATGCGATCGGGACTGTGAAGAACAGATTACATGACGAACGGCACAGCGTCAAACCGTGGTGATCTTTGCCATTCAAGTTGCTTTGTCTGCATCCCGGCTCTCATGTAAAATGGAGCCATGGTAGACAAGGCCTCCCCATCCGATGAGATAGAGGAAGGGCTGGACGATGCAGGCCCTTCGCTGCCGATAATTCTGATCAGTGCAGCAGCTGGGCTTGCAGGCGGCGTCATTGGCCTCTACCTGACCTACACCGTGTTGGGCTGGGAACTGGCGGCCAGTGTTTTTGTCGCTGTGTTGTGTGCCAGCCTGGCATTGGGCATTGTAGGGGCCAGCCTGAGCGCACTGGCAGGAACTCGGGCGGCGGCGGCCAACATCGCGATGAGCTGTGGGCTGATCGTCGTGTCTCTGGCGTTTTTGAGCCTTTGCACGCTGAGTGGCGCGCTGGTGGCCACGTTGATCGTTTTCTTTGGGGGATAACGTCTGTATCTGAAGGCAGGGAACGAGTGAACGAAGTGTCCGATCCAAGAATCCAAGAGTTACGCGAACGAAAAGCGGCTGCTCATCTCGGGGGCGGGGCAGACAAGGTCGCCCGTCAGCATGCGCGTGGGCGCATGACC
>JAPLGY010000165.1 GCA_026389955.1 Caldilinea sp.
GCCCAGAGCCGGCGGGCTGCACGGAACTTGCCCACTTCTTCCAGAAAATTGTTGTGGGCGTTGAAGAAGAAACTGAGTTGGGGGGCAAACTGGTCGACATCCAGCCCGGCTGCCAGGGCCTGCCGCACATATTCGATCCCGTTGGCCAGTGTGAAGGCCACCTCCTGGACCGCAGTGCTGCCTGCCTCACGGATGTGGTAGCCGCTGATCGAGATGGTATTCCACTTGGGCACGTTGCCGGCACAGTAGCGAAAGATGTCGGTGATCAGCCGCCTCGACGGGGCTGGCGGGAAGATGTAGGTGCCGCGCGCAATATATTCCTTGAGGATGTCATTTTGAATGGTGCCGCGCAGCTGGTGGGCAGGGACCCCCTGCGTTTTGCCGACGGCGATCACCATCGCCAGCAGCACGGCAGCCGGCGCGTTGATGGTCATGCTGATGCTGACTTTGTCGAGGGGGATGTCGGCGAGCAGGGTTTGCATGTCGCGCAGGCTGGAGATCGAGACGCCGACTTTGCCCACTTATCCCTCGGCAAAGGGTTGGGCGTTGCCAAAGCCGGCGTACTGGCGCATGGTCCACAGCCGTCCACGGTACAGGTTAGGCTGGACCCCACGGGTGAAGGGGTATTCGCCGGGCAGGCCCAGCTTTTGGGGGTACGCGTCGTCGCCGTCGGCAGGTGTATACACTGTAGAGACGACCATTTTTTCGTCGCTGGTCGTGAACGGTTCTTTACGTTCGCCGAAGCGGGTGACCAGCGGTGCCAGGGTCTCTGCTTCCCAGCGTGCCTTTTGCTCGGCCAGGGAGGATGGATTGGGTTCAGCCATGTTGTTTTCTCCACAATTTGCCGCACATTGGATGGAGGCCCTTCCATCTGTGGGGAGGGCTTGAAGTGCGTCTCTTACATTTCGCTGCGCCCGGCCAGGGCTCGGCCAAGCGTCACTTCGTCGGCATATTCGAGATCTCCTCCCATCGGCAGCCCGCGTGCCAGTCGGGTGACCCGCAGCCCCAGCGGTTTGGTCAGGCGGGCAATGTACATCGCAGTTGCCTCCCCTTCCAGGTTGGGGTTGGTCGCCAGCAGCAGTTCACGCATCGGCGGTTCACTCCGCCGGATCCGCTGCAGCAGCTCGCCAATTTTCAGATTTTCTGGGCCAATCCCTTCGACAGGGGAGATGGCTCCGTGCAGCACATGGTAGAGGCCGGTGAACTCGCGCGTGCGTTCGATCGCCTGGACGTCCAACGGTTCTTCGACCACACAGATCAGCCCGGGGTCCCGCTGGGGTGCTGCACAGATGGGGCAGGGGTCCTGGTCGGCGATGTTGAAACAGACGCTGCAAAAGAGTGTACGCTGTTTGAGCTCTTCCAGGGCTCGGGCCAGTCGGAGTGCTACGGCTTCGTCGTTGCGCAGCAGATAGTAGGTCAGCCGTGTCGCTGTTTTGGGGCCGATCCCAGGCAGCTGGGTAAAGGCGTCGATCAGTTTGGAGACCGGCTCGGCAAGTGATTGCATGGTAGGTTTCTCGTCTCAGGAGAGGTTGCCAGCGTACATCTGGCGTCTCTTCTAAAAAAGGCCTGGCGGCAGGCCAAGGCCGCCGGTCAGGCTGCTCATCTGTTCTTCTTCGAGCCGTTTGGCTTGGCTGAGGGCATCGTTGAAGGCGGCCAGCAGCAGGTCCTGGAGCATTTCGACATCTTCTGGATTCACAACTTCGGGTTTGAGGATCACGCTTTTGAACTCGCGGCCGCCGGTGACGACGATTGTCACGGCACCGCCGCCGGCGCTGACGGTGAGCTCTTTTGTCGAGAGCTCGGCCTGGGTTTTTTCCATCTCTGCCTGCAGTTTTTGCATCTGCGACATGATGTTGCCCATGCCGCCACCTCCGAACCCGCCACCTCCGAACCCGGTGCGTCCGCCGCTGCTGCGTTTTTTGTTCATTGTCTGTTGTCCTTTCTGAAGGAGTGCTGCTTGTGAGCAGAGACTGGTCTGCTCGGAAATTGAGATGGATGTTGCTGACGGCTCACGATCGTGTCCGTTTTTCTGCAGGGGGGGAGGCGACGGTATTGGGGGGGACGGTATTGGGGGCGACGTGGGCACCCAGGTCGTTGACTGCATATTCGACCAGCGGGTCGGGGCCGTCTGTCGGTGTGGTCTGGACGGTTGTCACGACCCCAGCCAGGAGCGCTCGGTCGCCGGGCTGGCATTCCAGAGAGACTTCACGTCCCAGGAATTTGGACAAGGTGGCAGCCACGCCGGGCAGCACGTCGAGTTTGGCGACCAGGCTGCGCGAGAATTCGTTGTTGCCGAAAGCGAACGCAGCCCGCTGGTCGGCGACGGCGACATCGCGCACGGCCTGGAGGGCTGCGTTGACTTGCTGGCCATTTTGTGTGCGCACCTGAGCCAGAAAATCTTTCCAACGCGACCAGAGACGACGTGTTGCTTCGGCGTCGACGGCAGTTCCGCTGCGCGGCGGTTCGCTGGCCGTGGCCACCGGCAGGGGGGGGGGGACGGGTGTGCTGGCTGCTGCCCTGGTCTGGCTGCGAGCTGCTGGCGGGAACTGGCTGTTCACCGCCAGCGGCGCGAAAATTTCGTCCTGTGTCACTTCGATCAGCGCCATCTCGAGCGGCAGCTGCGGTTGAAAGCCTCCTTTGAGTTCGGCGATCGCGGCGCTGAACCGTTTGATGGCATGGATCGTGGTTGTCGGTTCCATCTGCCTGGCCTGGGCTGCCAGCTGCTGCACGGTCTCAGCGGGGAGATCGTCCAGCAGTGCAGGGTCGTTGGTCATCTGCAGCACCATGATGGCACGCAGCTGTTCGACGACCTGCTGGCAAAACTCGGGCAGGCTGGCCCCGCCGGCCATCAGCCGGTGGATCAACGCCAGCCCCTGGCGGGCATTGCGGGCAGCCACTGCATCCAGAAAATCAAGCACAGTCTGGGTATTGACAGTTCCCAGCACCTGTTGGACCTGGGCCAAAGAGACCTGGTCGTGGCCAAAGCTGAGCATCTGGTCAAGCAGGCTGACGGCGTCGCGCATGCAGCCCTGGGCGCTGCGGGCAATCATGAGCAGC
>JAPLGY010000659.1 GCA_026389955.1 Caldilinea sp.
CGCTGCAACGGCTGGACATCTACTGGCCAGATGGAACCCTGTCTTCGTTCGAAAACCCGCCAGACCATGGCCTGCTCCGGATAACCCGCTGAACAGCCCCCTGCCCCAAACCTTCCCAAGGAGATGCTCTATGACCCACTGGACATTGACCCCACCCAACGTGCTCGACCTGCCCAGGCTCTTTCCGCTGCTCTCCCTGCTCCACCCCAGACAACATACCCGCCTCGTGCTGGCCTCGCTCGGCGTCGGGCTGCTGGTCAGCTACACAGCCGTCGCCCTCGGCATGCTCCCCCTCTGGGCAGCCACTGCCCTGGTGCTAGCCATCCTGCTGCCCGCCGGCCTGCTCAAATGGCACGACGACTACCGCCGCTACGGCACCACAGCCGTGACCCTCTCGATCCTGGTCACCACCCAAGGACTGCACACAGTCGAACACATCGTCCAATGGATCCAATACCATCTCTTCTACCTCACCATGCGCCAGTCCAATGGCCTGCTCTCCCCAGCCAATTCAGAATGGGTCCACTTCGTCTGGAACTGGCTCGTGCTCGCCGCCGTCGTGTTGCTCCTGCGCAGCGGAATGCGCGGCAGCTGGATCTGGCTGCTGCTGGCCGTGGCCTTCTTCCACACGGTGGAACATACCTACACCTTCATCCGCTATCAGATCATCTTGCGCGAGCTGACCGCAATGGATGTGCTCAATGTCACCGCCCAAGGGCTGCCCGGCATCGTCGGCCGCGATGGCTGGCTGGCACGCAGCGAATGGACACGCGGCACCTGGATCTGCTCCCTCCCCGGGCTGACCACCGCTGTGCGGCTCGATATCCACTTCTGGTGGAATACCCTCGAAATGGCCCTGCTGCTGGTCGCCGGACACCGCCATCTGCGCCGTCACCCGCTGTAACCGCAGCACAGCCCCTATAAGCTGAGAATTCCGGAGTTTTTGCCCCTCCCTCGGGTAGAAACACAGCCCTCTTTCCGCTATCCTATCCTTGTTTCGCACATCCACCGTCTCGCACACCAATCCTTGCGACAGACGGCCCGCTAACCACCACAACAAGGAGCTGACCCAATGCCTGTCCGTGTACCCACCGCGCTCGACGATTTTCTGTTCGATCTCAAGACTCTTTGTCGACGAATGCATCGCCTCGATCCGCCGCTCAGGCGGCCACCACCCGGTCCATTCCGGCGGCTACCATGCCGCACTGCGCAACAAATATGTCTACGAACACGGCGTCTTTCGCTGCGGCCAGATCAATATCATCCTGGCCCTGACCGACGTCGGACCCGACGACGGCCCGACCATGGTGGTGCCCGGCAGCCACAAAGCCAATTTCCCCCACCCCAACGCCGGCAATTACGCCCAACTCGACCGCATGGACCACCTGGACGGCGCCGTGCCCGCCTACCTGGCCGCCGGCGACGCACTCCTTTTTGTCGACGGCCTCATGCACGGCGGCAGCAGCCGCACCCGCCCGGAGGGAGAACGCCGCGTCACAATCTACCGCTACGGCGTCAGCTGGGGCTCCACCCGCTATGGCTTCGAATACTCTCAAGCGCTGCTGGACCGGCTGACCCCCGAACGCCGCAAGCTGCTGCAGCCGATCGCACCCAATCGCCCCCCCGTCACCGCCTAGAACGCACAGTTTTGTAGAGCGATTTTCAAATCGCTCTACAAAACGAGTTCAGGCAGTTGCTGGATGCCCGCCACCGTGCTACACTTCAGACAGCGACTCGCTGCCCAATTTTTGTCACACAGCCAACACAGACCCGCTCATGGATACCGGTACACCTACAGGCTCCTCGCCCTCCGCCGACAACGTCACAGTCACCGTCGAAGCCACCACAATTCCCACCTACCCGATCGGTTCGCCCAGCCGCCACCCCATGTTCCTGGAAAAACGCGTCTACCAGGGCAGCAGCGGCGCCGTCTACCCACACCCCGTCATCGAATCTGTCGGAGACCAAAAAATTGACCGCGTCTACACCGGAATCTGGCTCGAAAACCGCTATCTGCGGATTCTCCTGCTGCCCGAGCTGGGCGGCCGCGTACAAATGGCCTACAACAAGGTCAACGGCCACCACTTCGTCTACTACAACCAGGTCATCAAACCCGCCCTGGTCGGGCTGACCGGCCCCTGGATCTCAGGCGGCATCGAGTTCAACTGGCCCCAACACCACCGCCCCAGCACCTTCCTGCCCGTCGAGTACAGCGTTGAATCCCACCCCGACGGCAGCAAAACCGTCTGGTTCAACGAGATCGAACGGATGTTTCGCACCCGCGCGCTCGCCGGCTTTCGCCTTTCCCCCAACCGCGCCTGCCTCGAAGTCGACGTCCGCCTGCACAACCGCACCCCCCTGCCCCAAACCTTTCTGTGGTGGGCCAACCCGGCCGTGCACGTCGACGACAACTACCAATCTCTCTTCCCACCCGATGTCTACGCCGTGATGGACCACGGCAAACGCGCGGTCTCTTCCTTTCCGGTCGCCACCGGCGTCTACTACAAGGTCGACTACGCACCCGGCACCGACATCTCCCGCTATAAAAACATCCCGGTGCCCACCTCCTACATGGCCTATCACTCCGACTTTGATTTTTTGGGCTACTACGACCACGGCCGCCAGGCCGGCATGCTGCATGTGGCCAACCACCATCTGGTGCCAGGCAAAAAACAGTGGACCTGGGGCCACGGCGACTTTGGCCGCGCCTGGGACCGCCAGCTGACCGACAGCGATGGCCCCTATATCGAGCTGATGTGCGGTGCCTTCACCGACAACCAGCCCGATTTCAGCTGGCTGATGCCGGGCGAGGAAAAACGCTTCACCCAGACCTTTCTGCCCTTTACCACGATCGGCGGGGTCAAAAACGCCAGCAGCGAGGTGGCGCTCAACCTGGACGTAGCCGACGGCTGCGCCCGCTTCGGCGTCTACAGCAGCCGGCCGCGCACGCTTCAGGTGCAGCTGGTCGCCGCCGGCACCCTGCTCTACCACCAGCTGCACCGCCTCTCCCCTGAAACAGCGCTGGTGGCCTCCTGCACACTGCCCGCGGCCCTGCCGCCCTCTGCCGTCCGGCTGGCCGTGCTGGAAGAAGGCCGTGAACTGCTGGCGTTCGCCCCCCTGGCCGCCCACAGCACCCCACCGCCCGCTCCTGCAACCCCAGCACCGCCGCCTGCCGCAGTCGACAACAACGAAGCACTGTTTTTGCATGGGCTGCACCTGGAGCAGTACCGCCACGCCACCTACAGACCCGAGGCCTACTACCAGGAGGCGCTGCGCCGCGACCCCCTCGACAGCCGCTGCCAGAACGCACTCGGCCGCCTGCTCCTGCGGCGCGGCCAGTTTGCCGCAGCCGAAAGCCACCTGCGCCAGGCGCTGGCCAGCCTGACCCGACGCAACCCCAACCCCTACGACGGCGAACCGGCCTACAACCTCGGCCTCGCCCTCGTCTGGCAGGGCCGGCTCGACGAAGCCTACAGTGCCTTTTTCAAGGCAACCTGGAACGCCGCCTGGCAGCCCGCCAGCTGCTTCGCACTGGCCCGCATTGCCAGCCGCCTGGGCCGCCCCCACGAGGCCCTCGCCCACCTGGAAGAAACCCTCGCCACCCACGGACGCCACCACGGCGCCCGCCACCTGCAGGCCGCCCTCCTGCGGCGAACAGAACAGCCCGCCGCAGCCCACACCGCCATCACCCAAGGGCTGGCCCAGGACCCGCTCCACTACGGGCTGCTCTACGAACGCTTTCTGAACGACGGCGATCGCACCTTCCACCGCCTGCTGCAGCACAACGTCCATTCCTGGATCGAGATCGCCCTCGACTACACCCATGCCGGCCTCTGGGACGAAGCCTCCCAGTTGCTGCAGCAGGCACCCGCCACCGACCCGCTCGTTTTTTATTACCTCGGCTGGATACGCAGCCTGGCCGACGACCCGACGGGCGCTGCCGCCGCGTTCGCCCACGCCGCCACCCTCTCGCCCGACTTCTGTTTTCCAAACCAGGTCGAGTGCGTGCCCGCCCTGCAGTGCGCCAGCCGCTGCGCGCCAGACGATGCCCACGCCCCCCGCTTTCTGGGCAATTTCTGGTACGCCCACCGCAGCTACGACCAGGCCATCGCATGCTGGGAACGTTCGGCCACCCTGGACCCCAACGACCCGGTCGTCCACCGCAACCTGGCGATCGCCTATGCCAACCAGCACGGCGACCTCGAACGGGCCCGCAGCTGCTACACCGCCGCACGCGCCCTCGCCCCAGACGACGCCCGCCTGCTCTTCGAGGCCGACCAGCTCCACAAAAAAGTGGGGGTCCCCCCCGCCCACAGGCTGGCCGAACTCACACGCTCCCCCCACCTGGTCGCCCAGCGCGACGACCTGACCGTCGAACAGGTGACTTTGCTCAATCTGCTGGGCCGCCCTGCCGAAGCGCTCGCCCAGCTGCTGGCCCGCACCTTCCACCCTTGGGAAGGTGGCGAAGGCAAAGTGACCAGCCAATACGTCACTGCCCTGGTCGAGCTGGCCCGCACCCGCCTGCAGGCAGGAGAGCCCGCAGCCGCAGTCGAGCTGCTGACCCGCAGCCGTACCTACCCCGAGACCCTCGGAGAAGGCAAGCTCCCCGGCGCCCGCGAAAACCAGATCGACTTTTACCTGGGGCTGGCCTTCCAGGCACAAGGCAACCAGACAGCGGCAGCCGCCCACTTTGCCGCCGCCGCCGCAGGCCCGACCGAACCGACAGCCGCCCGCTACTACAACGACCAGCCCCCCGAACTGATCTTCTACCAGGCACTGGCACAGCGCGCCCTGGGCAACCCGGCAGCCGCAGAAGCGATCGCCCAAGGGCTGGTCACCTACGGCGAAGAGCACCTGGAGGACCCGGCCGACTTCGACTATTTCGCCGTCTCCCTGCCCGATTTCCTGGTCTTCGACGACGACCTCCAGCAGCGCCACCGGCTGCACTGCCACTTCATGGCTGGGCTCGGGTACCTGGCGCTCGGCAAAAACGACCTGGCCGCCGCCCGCTTCGACACCCTGCTGGCCACAGACCCCGCCCATCTTGGCGCCACCTTGCACCGCCGCACAGGTGCACCCCTTTGACCCATACAAGGAATAGACCATGCACCCAGCCACCGATCGGCTCGCCCCTTCTTTGAAACTTGACCTGAGCGGCACCTGGGCTCTGGCGCTGGACCCCACCGACTGCGGCGAGGAAGAGCGCTGGTACGCCGGAGACCTGCCCGCCCCCCCAGCTGCCCTGACCCTGCCCGGTTCGCTCCAGGCCCAGGGGTTTGGCGACGCCGTCGACCTCGAAACCCCCTGGACCGGGACGATCGTGGACCGGTCATTTTTTACAGAGCCGCACTACGCCCCCTATCGCCAGCCCGGCCAGATCAAACTCCCCTTCTGGCTGCAGCCAGAAAAATACTACGCGGGCTCGGCCTGGGTGCAGCGCAGCTTCACCGTGCCGCCAGAATGGGCCGGCCGCCGACTGACCCTGACGCTCGAACGCCCACACTGGGAAACCACCGTCTGGCTCGACGGCCAGCGGGTAGGCTGCTGCGACAGCCTCTCCACCCCCCACCTCTACGACCTGGGCTGCGCGCTTCCCCCCGGAGACCACCGCCTGACCGTGCGCATCGACAACCGCATCCAGGTCGACGTTGGCCCCAACGCCCACAGCGTCTCCGACCACACCCAAAGCAACTGGAACGGGATCGTCGGACGCATCGAGCTGGAAGCAGCCAGCCCGGCCTGGCTGCGGCGGGTCCGCATCTTCCCCTCCCTTGCACGCCGCGCCTTCCTGGTTAAAGTCGACGTGGCCAGCGTGCTCGGACGCTCGGCCCAGGGCCAGGTGACCGTCAGCGCCCGGCTGGTGCACCCGGAGCTGCACGCAGAACTCCCCCCGCACAGCGCAGCCTTTGGGTTTGCCGCTGCCGGCGGGCTCTCCGGGCTGGACCTGTCGTCGGCAGGGGGACACCTCGACCTGGAGTATCCGCTGGGCGACGACGCCCGGTGTTGGGACGAATTTGACCCGGCACTCTACGAGCTGACCGTCGATCTCGAGCTGCGCGTCCAGGGGAGCGGCCAGGTTGTGCGCGACCGACAGCAGTTCCGGGTTGGGCTGCGCGAGCCCGGGACGGCAGGCACCCAGATCACACTCAACGGACGGCCGCTCTTTTTGCGCGGCACGCTCGAATGCGCGATCTTCCCGCTGACCGGCTACCCCCCCACCGATGTCGCCAGCTGGAAACGAATCCTGGGTGTCTGCAAAGCACACGGGCTCAACCACATGCGCTTTCACTCGTGGTGCCCGCCCGAGGCAGCCTTCCTGGCCGCCGACGAAATGGGCTTCTACTGCCAGGTCGAATGCCCGTCGTGGGCAAACCAGGGCGCAGCCATCGGCGAAGGACGCCCGCTCGACGCATGGCTCTACGAGGAAGGGTGGCGCATCCAGGACGCCTACGGCAACCACCCCTCTTTTCTGATGATGGCCTACGGCAACGAACCGGCCGGCCGAGACCGCGAGTATCTTGCAGAGTGGGTGACCTACTGGCGCAAACGCGACCCCCGGCGCCTTTACACGAGCGGTGCCGGCTGGCCGGTGATCGCAGAGAGCGACTACCACAGCACCCCAGAGCCGCGCATCCACCACTGGGGGGCAGGTCTGACGTCGCGCATCAACGCCGCGCCGCCAGAAACGATGACAGACTACAGCGACTTTGTGGCGCAGGCGGGTGCACCGGTGGTCAGCCACGAAATCGGCCAGTGGTGTGTCTATCCCAACCTGGCCGAAATTGCCAAATACACCGGCGTGCTCAAGCCCAAAAACTTTGAAATATTCCGCGACTTTCTCGAAGCCAACCACCAGGGAGAGCAGGCGGAGCTCTTTTTGCTGGCTTCGGGCAAGCTGCAGGCCCTCTGCTACAAAGAGGAGATCGAGTCTGCACTGCGCACTCCCGGCTTTGGCGGCTTCCAGCTGCTGGACCTGCACGACTTCCCGGG
>JAPLGY010000074.1 GCA_026389955.1 Caldilinea sp.
GGCGACTACACCCGATCTCTGCCGAGCCTGCAGCCAGGCGACCTGGTTGCCCTCTCGGGCCCCCATGGGCGATTCGGTGCACGTCGTCGTCTGGCCAGCGGCCCGTTGTTGTGGGTGGCTGGCGGGATCGGTGTGACTCCCTTTTTGAGCATGCTCCAGGCAGAACAGACTCTGCCCATGCCGGGCCAACCGCTCACGTTTGTCTGGTCGGTCAAAAACCGGCAGGAAGCGCTGTATGCAACCGAAATTGCAACGCAGGTTCAACGTCTGCCCCACGCCACATTTCGGCTGCATCTCAGCGACGAAGAAGGGTACCTGACAGCCCGGCAGCTCTTCGAACAATGCAGGCAGCCGGCAGCCCTGACCGTCTTTCTGTGCGGGCCGCCGGCGATGATGCACAAACTCAAGAGCCAGTTCCGTCAGATGGGCTTGCGCAGATTGTCGCTCATCACCGAGGAATTTGCCTTGCGCTGAGCCAGTTCAGGGGGAGACCAGAGGCAAGTACAGAGCGTGCGGAAAACTACTCCGCAGCGCAATCTCCACGTGCAGCAGGGGTGCAGACGACGGGTCGCCGTCAAAAGACTCTGCCGTGCGCCACCCGTTGCCCTCCACGAGCAAGACGATCGACTGTCCTGGCTGCCAACCGGGTCGGTCCACAATCTCCTGCACAATGGGTGCCAGGTCTGGGCTGCGCCAGCGCCAGCCGACCGTTGGCCATGGTGGGACCGACAGCCAGCTGACCTGCGCGGCCGTGCGCGCACGCGCAGAGAGATCCGAATCCACAGCTTGAAAAGAGGGTGGATTGTCGTGGGCCTGTGCTGAAAAACTCAGGGTAGTCGTCGTATCTGCCGTCTCGTCCACCGCAAACTCCACATAGGCACGCAAAACCTTGCTGCCCGCCGGCAACTTGACACCGGCAAAACGCATCCCCACGAGCTGCATCTCCTGCAGCTCTTCAGGGTCGATCGTCAATTCCAGGTCGCTGCTGGTAAGGTTGACCCGGTGGGTAGTCAGCGACTCTTCTGCGTCGTCGGTGCTATTGGATACCTGCGCTTCGATGGCAACCGTCACCGGTCGCTCCGGCAGCGGGAAATCCACCGCCTGCTGCACAAAACGATCCTGCAGCAGACCTGCGCGGGTCATCAACGTATAGGTGATCGTCTGGGTAGTGGCTTCGACCAGCAAGGCTCCGTGGTCTTCCGCAAAAAACCGCTGGCTGCCCTCCACCGGGGTGCCAAGGGGATAGAGGGCGGCCCCTCCGAGACCGTTGACCAGGTAAAGAATCCCGTCTCGTTCGATGCGTTCGTAGGTATGGTCGTGGCCGGCCAGCACTGCGGTGGCTCCCCACTCGGCATAAGGCCACTGCAGCGGCTGGGTCGAACCATGTCGGCTCGAAGAAGAGTAGGGGGGGTGGTGCAACACAACAACCCGCCAGGGCGACTGTGTCGCCTGCAGTTGGGAGCGCAACCATTCGGCCTGTTTGGAGGTTGATTCGATGCCATCGGGCTCATGCGGGTCGCTGTCGAGTATAAAAAAATGAATTGGTCCGACAACCACATCGTAGTATCGTTCGTTGCCGGGCAGCTCGAAATAGGCCAGATAGGGGGATGGCAGCGGCGGTGAACCAGCGGAAGTGTACCAGTCGTGGTTGCCGAGTACTGGAAAAAAGCGATAAGTCGAGGCGCCTTCGCCGTAACTGCCCTGGTAGGGATAGATAAACGAATGGTAGTACTGACCGACATTGGCATCGAGCGTTTCTGCGGCTCCATCTGGGTAATTATTGTCGCCAGTGGTGACCACGGCGGCGGGCTGCCAGCTTGCGACCAGTGTGGCCACATCGGCTGCGGCCTGGGTATTGACTCCAAAATCTCCGACGACAGCCACGCGCACCGGCTGTTCGGCTGTCGGGTAGTCTTCAGATAGTCTGCTGCCTTCTGGTGCGGCGGAGACCAGAGCGGCGGAGACCAGAGCAGCGACCAACGCAATTTGATGCAACCAGAACATTGTACCTCCTGCTTTTTGACGCAGATACCTGAGGACGTTTCAGACAGGTTTCACCAAGAGAGTATAGCCTTTCTCCCTGTCCTATTGACAAATGAAGGGAGCACGTGAACGGAGTGTAGGTGTGGTAGGCAGAGCATGAAGGAACGTAGGACAAGCATACAACTGGACGTGCCGTTGGAGAGTCCTGTCGGCGTATCACTTGCAACCGGCCTGCTCCCTTGCTAGACTAAAAGTTGTGCACTTGTGTTGAATTGTAGCAAGGTGTATACCATGCCCTTCCAAAGTCCAAAGCAGTCCCCCAGTTCCCAACCAGGCAAAGCATTGGAGCCGCTGATCCCGCCCCATGGCGGCTACCGCAACCTGAAGAGTTTCCAGGTCGCGCAGTTGATCTACGATGTGACGGTGCGCTCCTGCGACCGCTACATCAACCAACGCAGCCGCACCCACGACCAGATGGTGCAGGCCGCCCGCTCCGGTGTTCAGAACATCGCTGAGGGGAGCCAGGCCTCAGGCACCTCCAAAAAAATGGAACTGAAGCTAACCAACGTCGCCCGCGCCAGCCTCGAAGAGTTGAAGTTGGACTACGAGGACTTTCTGCGCCAGCAGGACTTGGCACTGTGGGAACGGAGCGATCCTCGGCGCCAAAATTTGATTGATCGGCGCTGCACCACAGCCGACGAAGTTGCTCACTGGGTAAAAAAAATCCATGATCAAGCCATCACTGCCCCGTCCACCCCGTCCACCCCGTCCACCACGTCCACCGCGTCCACCCCGTCCACCACGTCCACCCCGTCCACC
>JAPLGY010000694.1 GCA_026389955.1 Caldilinea sp.
TACGGGTACGGCGGCTGGCCCCTGGACGCCGACGGCAATCTGCTCCAAGAGATGCTGGCGTTGACCCGCAGCCTGATCCCAGCCCCCCTGCCCCTGCACGGGCTGGGCATCGGCCACCCCCTCAATGTGGCCGCTGCAGCGGCGCTCGGCTACCAGACCTTCGACAGCTCGCTGCCTACCCGCGATGCCCGCCGCGGACGGCTGTATACGCTGACAGCCACGCCCTCCCCCCTCCCCACCCAGGAGCCCTGGTTCCGCTATCTTTACATCACAGACGACAAATATATCAAAGATGGCCGCCCGGTCGAGCAGGCGTGCGACTGCCTGACTTGCCAGCGCTACAGCCGCGGCTACCTGCGCCATCTCTTCCAGGCCAACGAGGCCTCCTTCCAACGGCTGGCCACTATCCACAATCTGCGCTGCATGGCCCGGCTGATGAAAGCGCTGCGTCATGGCTGAAGGGCACCCCGCTGTGGCTGAAATTGTCGAACTCGTCATGGCCTCCCCCAAATATGCACGGCTCGACCCCGGCCTGGTCGCCGCTCTGGCAGCCCAGGAGGCCGCCAAAACCAGACGCAGCAAAGAGGCAGTCAAACAGGTCAAAAACCGCCTCCACCAGAGCGTGGCAGCCTACTGGCAGGGAGCTGTCGACTTCGCTCGCTGGCAAGAGCTGCTCCAGACAACCGCAGACGAGGCCAGCCGGCGAGCTGCGCTGCGGGCCCTCCTGGGCACCCACCATTCCACCCGCGAACGGCTCCCCTTTTTGGACACCTTCTACCAGACACTCTTTGCCGGGCTTCCCCCGCCGTCGAGCGTGCTCGACCTCGGCTGCGGGCTCAACCCGCTGGCCTTGCCCTGGATGGGGCTGCCCGCCACCACCCGCTACTATGCCTGCGACGTCGACCACGGCCAGGTGGAGTTCCTGAAGGGCTGGTTGGCGCTCGCCGGCCAGCCCGGCCAGGCCTTTGTCTGCAACCTGCTGGCCCCCATGCCCCCAGCCAGCCGCTTTCTGCCGACAGACGCCCCCACCATCGACGTGGCCTTGCTGCTCAAGCTCCTTCCCTGCCTGGAACAGCTGGACCGCCACATCAGCCCGCGGCTGCTCGCCGGCATCTCTGCCGCCGCGCTGATCGTCTCGTTTCCGGCACAGAGTCTGGGAGGAAAGCACAAAGGGATGGTGCAGCACTACAGCGAGCAGATGGCCCAGTTGGTGGAGGGGCACCCCTGGCAGGTCGAACGCTTCGAGTTTCCCAGCGAGCTGGCCTTTCGCCTGCGAAGAAGGGATCTGTGAAAAACCTGCCGTCAGCTGCAGCCCTGCGCGAGCTGGCCGGCCAGCCAGCCGCCGCCGCGCTGGCCACGACAATCCTGGCCGGTACCCCCCCCAAAGATCTCCTGCTGGCCGCACTCAAGGTGCTGGCCGAACAGCCTACCCCCACGGCAAGGCCCGCCTTGCAAAAGCTCTACGAGCACTTCAGCCGCAACAAAGGCAAGCAGGACCAGGGCGGCTACCTGCGGCGTGTCATTCTGGAGACAGCTCGCGCCATCGGCCACCCCGAGGATGCAGAATGGTTTGCCCAAGGCTGTGCCACCTATGAGTTCTGGCCACCCGATTTTGCCGATGACGCCGTGGCCATCCGCGCAGCAGCACTGGTCGCCCTGGCCGAGGTGGACGACCGCCAGGCGCGGCTTCATGCAGCCCGCCTGTTGGTCGACCCCCACACCGCCCGGATGAGCGGAGAGCCTGCACTCTCCGCCGCGCGCGTGCTGGGCGCCCTCGACGAACTCCTGCCCCTCTACACGTTGGTCTGCCAAAACAACCCTGCCACCCAGCCGGACACCACGCTCCCCCCCGAAGTCCTCGGCGAATGCCTGCGCCAGCTCCACAGACTGCCCGGCACAGCAGTGGGCCCGCTGGCCGACGGCTACGCCACCGCCCCCTCGGCACTCCTCCGCATGGGCCTCTTCGACCTGCTGCTGCACCACCCAGAAGGACTCTACCCCCGCGCCCTCCAATTGCTCGAAGAAAGCCAAGACCTGGACCTGTACCGGTACATGGTGACGGCCATCGTGCTGGCTGGCTCCCCACAGCCGCTGGAAGCCCTGCGCCAGCACGCACGCCGCGAACACCGGCGCCCTCGCCTGGCCATCCTGCAAGAAAATGGCATCCACTGGAAAACAGAGAGCCAATGAACCGATCCAGCATGAACCAATGGAAAAAAACAGACGTTATTAAGGGGTACAGCGTCGACCTTCAATTCAGGAAACGGTGAAATCATGAACAGCCTGTCTGCTCTTTCGACCGCCCACCCAGCCCACAGCGCCAGCCAGGGCACTCTCTGGATGTGGCTTCTCTCGCTGTGTGGGCTGCTGGCGGCAACCCTTCTGAGCGGCTGCGTGATGCAGCCGATCGTGGCAGGCCCGCTGCCAGAGGTCACGCTGCCCGCAGACCAGGGGCCGCTCCTCGCGATCGCGCCGATCGCAGCGGCGTCGGGCGAGACCGTCTCGGTCGCTGGAGCCGGATGGGCTCCTGGCGAAGTGATCTTCGTCAACCTGGAAGGCGACCAGGGAGGCAGACGGCTGCAGGCGACGTTGGCCACAGGCACGGCAGAGGCGGACGGCCGTTTCTACCTGGCTTTTGTCACACCGCTCGATCTTTTCTGGCTGAACGCCACCGACGTTGCGGTGGTCGCCTATTCGTTGAACAGCGGCGCACAGGCAGCTGTGCCCTTTGACCTGCTGCCCACCACAGCGGCGACCGCAACCGTTCCCACCAGCACGCCGCGTCCCAGACCGACCGCAACCGAACGCCCCGCCGGCACCTACGGCGTCGCCGTTGTCACAAGCCGGGGGCTCAACCTGCGCGACGGCCCCGGCACCGTCTACCCAATCCTGCGCTCGCTGACAGAAGGGACGGCAGTCACCGTCCTTGGACAGGACGCAGGAGGAAACTGGCTGTACGTGCTTGCCCCCCCCCAACTCCGCGGCTGGCTCTCCCGCGCTTTCACCGATTACCGCGACATGGCCCCGACCGTGGCTGCACCGCCGACACCCGTCCCCTCGCCGACCCCCCTCCCGCCGACCGCCACGCCCACCCTGGCCTCAGGCCTGGCCTGGAGAGGCGAGTACCACGCCGGCCCCTCGCTGGAGGGCAGCCCGCAGGTTGTGCGCGACGACGCTGCAATCAATTTTGCCTGGGGCTCTGCCCCCCCAGCCCCCGGCCTGAACAGCACAGGCTATTCGGTGCGCTGGACACGCACCCTCTACTTCTCCGCCGGCCGCTACCGTCTCTTTGGCGAGAGCGACGGCGGTGTGCGCATCTGGGTCGACAACCAGCTGATCCTCGACCGCTGGGGAGGAGTCGAAGGAAACTACAGCACCGAGTTCTACCTCGAACAGGGCACGCATACCCTTGTCGTCGACTATGGACAACGCCGCCAACCCGCTTCCATCCGTTTCAGCTGGGAACCGATCGGCCCAGCCCCAAGCTTCCCTGACTGGCACGGCACCTATTTCAACAAGTGATCTGGCAGGCTCCCCTGCGACAGAACGCAACGACCGCACGATCGATTTCGACTGGAGCGACCGCTCCCCTGCCCCCGGCCTCGGCACGGAAAACTACAGCGTACGTTGGTCCCGCACGCTGGACTTTTCCACCGCTACCTATCGCCTCTCTGCCCGCTCAGACGACGGGATCCGGGTCTATGTCGACGGGCGCCGGGTGATCGACGAATGGCGCGACATGAGCGACAACAGAACCTACACCGCCGAACTCCGGCTGAGCGGCCCCCGTTCCCTGGTCGTCGAGTACTACCAGCGTCAGGGCGCCGCCCGAGTCCGCTTCTGGTGGGAACAGGTTGCAGCCACACCGACCCAGACACCGACCCGAACACCGACCCGAACACCGACCCCCGCGCCGCGTACCCCCTACGCCGACGTCAGCCCAGCCTCCGGCCCGGCCGGGACAGCACTTCAGGTCACTTTCGGCGGCTTCCCTCCCAACACCGACGTGGCGCTCTACCTGGGGGCCTATGTGCGGGCTGCCGAGACAACCGGCGCCACCCCCTACGCCAGCGGAGCCAGCGACCGTTTTGGCAACGGCAGCCTGCGCTTCGTCTTGCCAGCCAGCTGGCCAGATGGCCAGCCGATCGAGCCGGGCAAGTTGGCTCTGCTGGTCGCTACCAGCAACTTTGCAGTTTCTGCAGCAGCCCCTTTTGAGCTCACAACCCCGCTGCCGACCACAGCCCCGCTCCCCTATGTCGAGCTCAACCCGTCCAGCGGAGGGCCCGCCACCCAGATCACCGTGCGCGGGGGAGGCTATCCAGCCAACCGCACCCTCTCTCTTTTCCTGGGCAGCGTGGCCCGAGCCAGCGCCGCCGACAACGCCCCCCCCCTCCAAAGCACCCGCAGCGATGCCAACGGCAACTTCACCGCGCTGCTGTCGATGCCCGCCACCTGGAGCGACGGTCGCCCAATCGAGACCGGCAAGCTGGTGATTCTGGTGGCAACCGACGATTTTCAAGCCCAGGCCGGCGCCACTTTTGACTTTTTTGCCATTCCAGCCAATCCATCGATCTCGCTCTCGCCAGCCAACGGAGGGGCCGGCACCCGGGTGACCGCCAACGGCAGCGGGTTCCCAGCCAACAGCCCCGTGGCCATCTACCTGGCCCCACTCGACACCGCAGTCGGCACCGGCACGCTCCAGGAGTACGTTTCCGGGACAACAGCTGCTGACGGCAGCTACTCACTCAGTTTCACAATGCCCGCTACCTGGCCCGACAGCTCTGCAGTCACCCAAGAACAGATCGTCGTCACCGCAGCCGTACCCGACTTCAGCGTCTCCGTGAGCAGCGTCTTCATCTACCGAAGCGTCTCACCGACCCCTGTCCCACCGACACCTGTCCCACCGACACCTGTCC
>JAPLGY010000137.1 GCA_026389955.1 Caldilinea sp.
CGTCTCTGCCGGGACGGGGGGCTCTGTCGGCGTCTCTGCCGGGACGGAGGGCTCTGCCGGCGTCTCCGTCGGCGTCTCCGTCGGCGTCTCTGCCGGCGTCTCTGCCGGGACGGGGGGCTCTGCCGGCGTCTCGCTTTCTGCTGCGCTTGCCACCAGTGGCAGGAAGAGCCGGATTTCTGCCGCCCTCTCTTCCACGCACGGTGCTGCCGAGATGCCGCTCCACATTGCCTGGAAGCCAGCTGCGTAGGCCGCCGCCACTGCGCCGCCGTGCACGATGACTGTGTTCTCGCTGTTGCGCTCGCTTGCGGCTGCCGTCCAGTTGAGCGAGCCGGTGATCACCGCCGGGTCGCGTCCTCTGGCGTCGACGACCATCAGCTTATGGTGCATCTTGCCGGTTGTGTTTTCGATTTTGATGGGGATGCCGGCCGCGCACAGCGCCTCGTCGTCCGACGACGTGTTGCTTGCGCCCAGTGCGTCCCACAGCCCGCGGATGGCGACGCCCCGGTTCTTGGCGTCGATCAGCGCGTCGCGCAGCGTATCTTCGGTGAAGAAGAAGATGGCGAAGTCGATGCTCGTCTCGGCCGCCTGGACTGCGCGCACCACCCGCGCCAGGACGCCATCCTGCGGCGAGAAGTACACCTCGACGGGCAGTCCCTGATAGAGGACGGCGGTGGTGGGCGACGCCGTCTTCTGCCTGCCGAAGCGGCCGGCGACCATCTGGTCGAAGTCGTGCTGGAAGAGCGCAGCCATCTCGGTGCTGGTGAAGACGATACTGTTGTTGTGGTTGAGGGTGAAGTCGTTGTCGGAGAGGTTAGTACTTCCTGTCCAGACCGCCTGGCGGTCGAAGATCAGGTATTTGTTGTGCATGATGCGGCTTCTGGACTGGTCGTCGACGATTGGGATACCGGCCGCCTCGAGCGCGGCAAAGTGAGGCGCGTAGGAGGGGTTGCTGCGCGCCTCGTCGTCGGCCACGACACGCACCGTTACGCCGCGACGCTGGGCGGCGAGCAGGGCGTCGCGCACGCGCACCCGTTTGAAGTCGTAGAAGGCGGCGTCGATGGAGATGCTGGCTGCGTCGATACGGTCGAGCAGCGCCTGCTCCATCGCGCTGATCGCAGGTGAGGTGGAGACGGCTGTCAGATTCTCCGTCAGGTAGACGGCCGGGTCGGGCGGCGTGGCGCTTGCGCGGAGCGTGAGGCCCAGGGTGACGGCGAGTACAAGCAGCAGGCCGCGCATGCGGGTTTGGCTCCAGGTCGTATGGTGTGTCGCCCGGCGTGATAAGGCTATCATTGACCTCGAACCACGGTGTACCCTGCGTCCTTCAGACAGGCGGTCAGCTGTCGGTTGTCGACCTGCCTGCCTTCCAGGCTGTAGTAATCGCCGTCAACATAGATGGCTGTTCTTTTCTTTGTAGTTTAGTACCAGTACGATCTATTACACAAGAATAGCCTGGCCATGTCGAACCAAGTATGGACAAGTAGTCTCCAGTTTGAGAGAATAGAGACATGATAGAACAAATTCGTGAAGTCATGACGCCGGAACAGGCGGCAGACTATCTACAAGTGAATCGGGAAACGGTTTATCGGTATATCCGCGAGGGTAAACTGGTGGCCTCGCGCCTGGGGCGGGCGTATCGTCTGCCCAAGCGCAGCCTGGACCTTCTGTTGTGGGTCACACGCACGCGCAAGGAGATTACTTTGCGTGAGTACACTGGGGCTGAAATCGCTGGCTTCCTGGAAGCAGATCAGGTGGATGAAGAGGCACAAGAGAGTTTTAGCCGTTTCCTCGCCGCCAATCCATGATTGTTGACCACACGACCCTCCTCTTTTTTGACGCATCATGCCTGATTGCCGCTGCCGGATCGCCCACGGGTGGTTCTGGTCTTTTGCTGTCGCTCTGTGTGCGCCGTCTGCTGCGGGGCGCTGTCTCCCAGGCTGTGCTGCTCGAAGCCGAAGGCAACATCCAGAGCAGGCTTCGCCCCCAAGCCCTGAGCGCATATCACGATCTGCTACAGACGGCCCACTTGAGCATGGCACCGATTCCCCCTGTCCCACCGACAAGCGCCTGGCTGCAGGAGGTCAATGCCAAGGATGTGCATGTGGTGGCAGCGACGCTGGCCGCCAAAGCGCCCTATGTACTCACCCTTGACCGCAAATTGGCAACAGAGATCAACCGGATCGCTTTGCCCATAGAAGCTCTCGCACCCGGCGACTTCATTTGCAACGTACTTCCCCTCTAGATCAACTACCCGACCCTGCGTTCTTGACAAAAAGACGAGTGATTCCAGAGGTGTAAGCCCATTTGACAACTAGAATTTACACCAGTCGACATTCAGCCACGGCGTGCCGCCTCGATGGTGGCAATGTCAATCTTCTGCATCGTCATCATCGCATCGAACGCACGCTTGGCCGCGGCAGGATCTGGGTCGGCGATCGCTTCTGTCAGGGCCAGGGGTGTGATCTGCCAAGACAAGCCCCATTTGTCCCTGCACCAGCCACAGGCGCTTTCTTGTCCTCCATTGCTGACAATCGCATTCCAGTAGCGATCCGTTTCCGCCTGGTCAGCGGTTGCAACCTGAAACGAAAACGCCTCGCTGTGTTTGAAGGCCGGCCCGCCATTGAGCCCGAGACATGGAATGCCCAGCACAGTGAAGTGAACTGTCAACACATCCCCCTGCTTCCCCGACGGATAGTCACCTGGCGCACGATGCACAGCGACGACTGAAGAATCTGGAAAGGTCTCCGCATAAAAGCGCGCCGCGTCCTCGGCCCCCCCATCATACCAGAGACAGACTGTGTTTTTTGTGGTCGTTGTCATTTTTTCCCTCCATCATCAACTCGCTGACCGTGCCATGTGGTGAACGATAGCCGAGCAAGATCATTTCGTGCAGCAGGTTGTCCGCTTCCAATACCGACAGTAGATTCGCCTTGACTGCTTCTATCAACAACCCTAAGGTGCCAGAAATAGGGACACCCATAGACCGTGCTGCTTTGCGTGCACGGGAATCATCAAACAAACGTTCAAGGGTGGCAACTTCTTCCTGAATTTCAGCATCGTCCACTGGTCCAAGACGCAACTGTACCCCGCGCTGCAGCAGCACTGCTTTCATCCGGTCAAAGCTGATGCCCGCTAGATTAGCGGCCTTTGCCAAGGAGATGTCTTCGGTTTGATAACGATAAATCGCCAGTTCAAGCCGCAGTTGTGGCTTCTCCTGCAAGAGCGACCGCAGTGCATCTTCGATTACAGCATCCTGACTGGGATACAGCCTGGCTGCCACTAGTACTTGTGGTTCGAGCACCACAGCGCATCCTTGCGAGCAACTTAGCTACCACTGCGCCTTGCCAGCTCCAGCGAGCGGCTATGATCAGGTTCTATTATGCCACAGCCGCCCCGTGTGCAAGCAATTGAGATCGTATGCCCCCCGGAACTTTGGCTTCACGATGCAATGCTTCCGTCACTGGCTCGTCGCTCACGCAGTAATTCAGGAAGGCCCGGATCATTCTTTGACGTCCAGACCATATTTCTCCTTGAGGATTTCGCCGCAGATGTCTCGGTCTGATTCGATCAACTCCTCAGGTGACGCGCTTTCTCATGATCCTTCACAATCACAAGGGCGACCGCAAG
>JAPLGY010000193.1 GCA_026389955.1 Caldilinea sp.
GGTGTCTCGGTCGGGGGCGGCGGTGTGGCGGTGGGTGTTTCGGTCGGTGTCTCGGTCGGGGGCGGCGGTGTGGCGGTGGGTGTTTCGCTGGGGAGCGGCGTCGCGGTCGACGTGCCGGTGGGCGTGGCGATGGCTTCTGCGATTTTGGTCGGGTCGATCGCCTGTTCGCCCGGCTGGACCGGGCCGACGGGTGTTGCTGTCTGTTCAACCTGGGGGGGCGCTTCGGCTGCGGGAGTCGGTGTCCAGGTCGGCACCGGGGTGCGCGTGGGCAGGACTTCAGGGGTACCGCAGCCAGCCAGGCCCAGCGTGCCGGCCAAAAGCAGGGTAAATATCAGAACAAAAGCAGCTGCGTTCATCGCATAACCTGTTTTTTCGTGGCAGCACAGGGACTTCTTTCCCGCAAACTCTGTGCGAACTATAGCACAAAAGGGGTGTACTCCCAAGTGCTGTCTAGCCGAAAAGGGCCGAACCGAGAGGGTCTGTTCGGCGCTAAGAGAAGGAAAAAATCGATGAATCCGGTGCCGATTCTGTATGATTTTCCGAGCGAATTTGAAAGCGATCGTCTGCATTTGTGTGCGCCGCGGCCAGGGGACGGCGAAGCGGTCAATGGGGCGCTGCGGGAGTCGTGGGCAGCGTTGAGCCAGTGGCTGCCTTGGGCTGCGAAGATGCCGGACCCGGCAGAGAGCGAAGCGTGGGCACGCCAGGCTGCGGCCAATTTTTTGATGCGTGCAGATCTGGTGTTGTTGTTGTGGCGCAAGTCAGACGGGCTCCTGGTCGGGGGCAGCGGCATGCATCGCATCAACTGGGAGCTGCCTGCGGTGGAGATCGGCTACTGGGTGCGCACGTCGTTGAGCGGCCAGGGGTATATCACCGAAGCGGTGTCGGCGATCACGCGTTTTGCGTTTGCTGCCGTGGGGGCACAGCGGGTTGAAATTCGCTGTGACGCCGCCAACGAGCGCAGCGCTGCTGTGGCGCGGCGGGCCGGTTTCACGCTGGAGGGCACCCTGCGCAACCACGCTCGCCACCACCTGACTGGGGAACTGCGCGACACACTGCTCTTTGCGCGTCTGCCGCCGCTCACTCAGAAATCAGCAAAATGCCCGCCAACAGATCGGTGACCGTCTCCTCGACGTTGCGCGTACGGGCGGCGGCAACTGTTTCAGGGGGCAGGGAGGGAGAAAACTGCCCCAACGCTCGCTGAATCACCCGCCGGATGTGTGGCTCGCAGGCAGGGCTCTGCAAGGCACAGTGCATCAATTCAGCGCCGGTCTGGACGTCTCCTCGTGCTGCTGCCCAGAGCCCATACAGGCCGATGCAGTTCATCTGTTGGGGCAGTGCCTGGACCTCGACGCTGAGCCGCAGCGCTTCGTAGAGATTGTCTTCTGCTGCAGGCAGGTCTCCTTGCTGGATTTCGGCGCAGGCCAGCAGCTGCAGGGTCGCTGCGATCTCCAGCTTGTCGAGCAGATCGCGGCGGATGTCGAGGCTGGTTCGCACCATCTCGAACCAGGCGGCAGGGAGTGGGTGAAGGGTTTCGAGCTGAATCCAGCCTTTTTTATAGATCGCGTAGGCATGTCCCACACGATCTTGTTCCAATGTATAGAGAGTTGCCGCCTCCTCGATCAGCGCCAGCGCTGCTGGTGCATCCTGGCGATGGTTGTAGTCGGCTTCGGCCAGATTGATCAAGACCACAGCTGTGCTCGACCGATCGTCGATGCGGCGGAAGATCGCCAGGCTTTCGGTCAGATAGGTCGTGGCCTGGACAAAATCGCCCGCCGCCGATGCAAGTTCTGCGTAGTGTCCCAAGACCACGGCGACCAGGCCGTGTTCCTGCAGCGCCACTGCGACGGCCATCAACTCCTCCATTGCTGCGGCGCACCGCACCCGATCCCCGCGCGCCAGCGCAACGATCCCCTGCAGGCCCAGTTCAAGGGTGCGCAGTTCACCGGCGGTGTGGGTGGCCCGCACCTGCGCCGGTGCACTGGCGTGCAGGCGGGCATTTTCCTGACAGAGCGCGTCGACGCGATCCAAGTCGGTCATCAACAGGCAGACACGCGCCAGCCGCAGCAACATCTCATCGTATACCTGCACCAGCTGAGCTGCGTCGAACCGACCGCGATCGTTCTGGGGACTGTCAGGGAGGACCACGTGGGCCGGCTGTGTGGGCGCAGTCGGGAGGGTGGCGTGCAAGCCGCGCAGCCGGTGCACGGCTTCCTCCAACAGCGCGGCGACCGTCTGATAACGAAAGGCAAGGTCGGCATACAACATCAAATTTTTGGCAGTGGCCGCCAGAAAAGCGAGATCGACCTGGTCGCACGCCTGGTGCCAGGCGGTGGCAAGGTCGTTGAAGACCCGTTCGATGGCGTGAATGCCTGGATGGTTGCGCGGGCCGAAGCGGCTCAGTTGGATTGCGCCGACATACTCGCCGAAAAAGCTGCGGTGACGCTGTTGCTGCTGGGCAAGGTGTGCAGCATTGGCGGCGAGGTGGTCGCGGGCATCTTGCTGGATAAGGGGATGCCAGTCATAGCGGCCATCGTCGGTGCGCCGCAGCAGCATCTTGCGTGTCAGCTCCGCCAGCAGCAGGTCGGCCGTGCGCCTGTCGACGGCACACAGGGCCATGGCCGTTTGCACCTCAAACGGATCGTTCAGCAGTGACAACTGCCGATAGCTCTGCTGCGCCGTCGCAGAGAGTGAAGCGAAGGCTGCCGCGACGATCGTGGTCATGCTGCGCTGTTGCTCGGCCACGTCGCGGTGCTCGCTGGTGAGAAGGCTGAAATCCTGCCGCAACTGGGCCACCATCTGGCTGACCGACACCTCACGAATGCGTGCCGCCATAAGTTCCAATGCCAGCGGCAAGCCTCCCAGCCGCCAACAAAGCTCGCGCAGATAGGCCTCCTCGATGCGCGCCGGCTGGTAGCGCGGCGCCACGCGGCGCGCAGTCTGCAAAAAAACCTGGACTGCTGCATTTTCGTACAGATCCTGGGTCGGGCTGGACACATTCAGGGGGGGGCGCGGCAGTTCAAGGCCTCTCAATTCGACAATATGTTCGCCGTACAGGTTCAGCCGCTCGCGTGCAGTGACGATGATTGTCAACTGGGGTGCCCCGTTGAGCAGATCGACCAGCTGGAGGGCATCATCCAACACCTGCTCAAAATTATCGAGCACCAGAAGGATCTTTCGGCGGGAAAGCCATGCTTTGAGGATGGCAGCTGCATCCCGATAGCTGCGGTGCATCAGCCCGAGCGCGCGCAGGATCAGGTCGGGCAACTCGCCGCTCGTGGCGGCAGCCAGCGCCACAAAGTAGATCCCATCCCATCGATTGAGCAATTCCTGCTGTGCGACATGAACCGCGAGTCTGGTTTTGCCGCTCCCGCCCAATCCGATCAAAGTCAACAGACGAGCGCTTCCTTGATGAAGATGT
This sequence comes from Caldilinea sp., assembly GCA_026389955.1. The sequence continues at coordinate 3,419 of JAPLGY010000193.1, forward strand.
GCCGTGATCTGTGCCACTTCTTGGGTATAGCCGACAAAGGGGGTGCGTTCGTGGGGCAGGTTGTGGCGGAGAGGGCGTGCAGACGCGCCGGCACGGATCTGATCGTGAAGCCGTGTCAGCTCGGCAGCCGGCTTTGCGCCGACCTCAGCTTCTAACAGTGCTGTATAGCTCTGGTACTCGTGCAGCGCCTGGCGGCGTTCCCCCTGTTCGACCAATGCGGTCATCAGATATTGTTGAGACTTTTCACGCAGGGGATCCAGGTTGACAAGCCCGCGCGCGGCGTCGGTGGCGGCGGTCGCTCGCCCCTGTGCCAGATAGAGCTGAATCAACCGATCATACGCTGCCAGACATTTTTCGCGCCAGAGGCTGCGTTCCAGGGAGAGCCATTCCCAGAATCCGCGTGCGTCGATCTCCTCCAATCCTGCCAGCAATTCGCCACGCCAGAGAGCGATGGCCGCTTCGAGCGTCTGCGCATCGTCGCTTGCCAGCAACTGGGCAAATTCCAAAGTGTCCACCCGGCAGGGAACTGTGGGGGCAAACTCGACGGTTTCCCGTGTAATGTTCAAACAGCCAGGGAGGAGCTGGTTCAGATGGGACAGATTGATCCGCAGATTGGTGCGTGCTGTTGTCTCGGGAGAGTCTCCCCAGAAGAGTGTGGCCAGTTGGCTGCGAAGCAGGCGTTTGGGGTTCATCACCAAATAGCCAAACAACGCCAGCGCCTTTCGCGATCGCCATTCGGTAACAGTGCGACCCTCGATTCGGATTTGAGGCACTCCCAACAACCGAATCTCCACCGTCTTGTCCGTCATAAATCGCACAGTCCGGTCAGGGGTCCGCTCGGTTGCGATAGAGGGTCGCGTCGACTGCGGCCTGCATGGCGGCAACGTCCAGGTGACCGCCCAGAAATTCGTTGATTCGTCGGACCCAGAGGGCAGGTTCTGCCAACATGGCGTTGTAGTCGCAGTCGAAGAGCGCCACATTGGGCTGTGCCCGCAGCCAGCGGCGCATGTCGTCGGCATGCGCCTGCAGCAGCTGGGCCATCTGCGCTTCGTCGCTCGCCGGTGCAGCGGTTGGCTGACGGCGGTGTTGGAGCATCTTGCGCTGTGATGCCATCACCTCACTCAGGCGGCGATGCATGAAAATCACACGGTAGAAATAGGAAGGGGGGAGGAAGGGGAGCAGGGCAGCGATGACTTTGACACATTTCCCCTGTGCCTCTGCCAGCCAGCTCTGATCTCCTTCCGGCAGCCGCTTCACACGCTCCAACTCGTAATACCCGTTGGGGTTGTCCAGATCGGCGGAGCGAACATGGTCGGTCAGGCTCTCCAGCCCACCGGCGCTCAGCACACCCATCAGCATCGATGTGCCCGATCTGGGCAGCCCGGAGACGACAACAACCGTGTGCTGCGGCGGCCTCGCCTGTTCTGAGGGTCTGTCTGCCATAACGCTGTGTCGCTTATTCAAATTCGACAACCAGGTCGCCTATCGCTGTGACTTGATCTGCCTCTGTTTTCCAGATGATCGGGCGATTCAGTTCGTCTTTCAGCACGGCGTTTTCGGTCATCAGGCTGCCGACAAACATCACATATTCGCCAGCCGGAATATCTTTGAAGATGAACTCCCCATCGGAGTCGGTGAGGGTCGATGGATCGAAGGCTTCGTCGATCATGTAGAAGCACTGCTCGCGCTTGTCTTCTTCGGCGACGCCCGGGGCGCAGAGAACGGCTGGCAGGCTCAAGTTCTGCAAGGCCATCGGGTTGCCCGTGGTAAAGTCGATCAGACGGCCTGTCACTGCCGACTTTCCGTCGGCGGGCGTGTAGTCTTCGGGAACAGCGAGCGGGCTGGCTGGCGCCTCTAGCGGGCTGGCCGGTGCCTCCAGCGGGCTGGTGTCTGCTGTGGGGGGCGCTGCTGTGGGGGCTGTTTCTGCAGGGGCTGCTTCTGCAGGGGCTGCTGCCGTGGGGGGAGTGGGCGTCGTCTCGCCGCCGCAGCCACCGAGCACGCCCAGAACCATCAGTGTAAGCAGAAAGGCGATCGAAAGAGAAGGACGCATGTCACTTTCCTTTGCTGTAGACCAGAGCACGTCACAAATTTTTAGATGGGCCCGCCAGGGGCATAACGGCACAATACACCAATCGGTGTATTGTGTTCATATGCCAAAATGGTACACTAAATCTAACGAGATCTCAAACCGGCTTTCAAGAGAGCGCAGTGTTTGTGTATTGTCTCAGAACCATTTCATGCACACATCGACGGGAGAATGAGCGTATGCGACGAATTCAAATGGCAGCAGTGATCGGTCTGCTTCTGGTTTTGGCCTCGGTGGGCCTTGCCGCTGCACAGACTGGGTACCAGACACAGTTTCAGACTGCAATCACCTATCAAAACATCAGCAGCAGTGCAGCGGTGGTGACCTTCTCGAGCCAGCCGGTAGTGGCCACCCTGGTGCAGCTGCCGCAGCCCTCGACCGGCAGTGTGCGCAACCGCCCGATGTCCAACGGCTTCTCTTCGGGGAGCTCGCAGGTGCTGCTGGCGACCGTGCTCAAGGGCGCGTTCAACACCAACAGCAAATTCTCCATCCAGAACGCTTCGGACGGTGCGGTCGACATCACGGTGCAGTTCTTTGCAGTCGGTCAGACCACCCCGGCAGCGACCCTCACCGAAAGCGCCATTCCGGTCGGCGCTGCCAAGTATTACGACATGGGCGCGCTCAGCCAGATCCCAGCGGGCTTTGATGGCTCTGCCACGGTGACAGCGGTCCGCACCGGCACGACGACCGCGGCCAACATCGTGGGTTCGGTGTTGGAGCTGCAGACCAGCGGTGTGGGCGTGCGTGCCTTCGAAGGTGTGCCCAGCACAGCTGCTTCAAACACAGTCTACATGGCCACGGCGCTGTGTGGTCTGGGCGGCCAGACGACTGCGTACGCAGTCCAAAACACCAGCAACAGCCAGTCGGCTGCTGTGACCGTGACCTATTCGAACGGACTGACCCAACAGGGAAACATTGGCGCGGGCGGCAAGCAGAGCTTCAATAGCTGCAATGCCTCTGGCATGCCCCAGGGCTTCTCGGGGGCTGCGACCATCACCAGCAGCGGCGCTCCGATCGTCGTGATCGCCAAAGTCGGTGGCGCTGGCCGCTACACGGCCTTCCTCGGCGAGACCAGCGGGTCGGCCAAGCTGGCGCTCCCCTATGCACGCTGGAGCAACACCAAGTATGACAGCGGCCAGTACCAGCGCGCTGCGATCGCCATCCAGAACATCAGCAACAGCGCGGTCAGCAATGTCCGTGTCCGCTACCTGAACAAAGAGGGCGCCGAAGTTGGCGTCCACACCATTGCCAGCATTGCGGCGTTGGGCAAAGCCAACTCGAATGCGACATTGGCTGGCTCCTCCATCCAGCTGACCGAATTTGGCAACCCTGAAGCCAACCCAGGCGGCGGCTTCGGCGGCTCTGTGATCGTCGAAGGCCCGGCTGGCAGCCAGTTGATCGCCGTTGTCCGTATTTCTTCCAACACCTCGACCGGCGTGGTGGCTGAAGACTACAACGGCATCGCGATCCAGTAAGTTGTCGCTGACGACAGGTTGATTTGCAACAGAGGTCCTGACCGTACGGTCAGGACCTCTGTTTTTGTCTGTGCCATGCCCATCCGTAGCCGGCCAGCAGAATGGCTTCGGTTGTGACGTACACCCACGCGACCCCTGTGATCCCCCAAATACGGGCAACAAAGAGGTTGGCCACGACATTGGTTGCAGCGGCCCAGAACTGGGCCTGCAGCCGCTGTTTCTGGTGTCCTCCTGCGACCAACGCAGCCGCCAGGGCAAAGGTCACACAGCGCAGCCCCAGCACCAGGGCCAGGATGGCCAGAATTGGGGCGGCAGAGGCAAAGGTGGCTCCATACAGGAGGGCCACCAGCCAGGGAGCGGAGAGGGCCAGCCCTGCTGCCAGCAG
>JAPLGY010000129.1:0-2861 GCA_026389955.1 Caldilinea sp.
GTGCCCCTAAAATCAGCCGAGCCTACCAAAAAAACACTATCAAATGCTGCTTGACAGGACACTACTACACGGCGGCGCAAACAACTCGTTGATATGGTGACACCATCTGCCCGAGTGTGCAGTCCACAATCCGGCGGATTGCGTCACATGAATTCGTGAATGTATCTGGGCCCACGTGTACTACCTCCTTATCCCCCGACTGCCCCCAACTTGAAGTACACCCCAGGGAGGGGCCGTCGCGTGGCGGTTGGCCTCCCAATTTCTTGCAGGTATAATGAAATCAACGCAAAAACAGTGGATCAAGACAGACGCAGGGTGGAGGGGGCTCTATGTGGATTGGATGGAAATGGCTTGGGGCTGGCACGCTCATCGGCGCTGTGGTCTGGCTGACAATCCGCGTCCGTGAGCAGGAAGCCATACTGGCCCAGCTGCAGACCCAGTGCAGCCAGACAGAAGAGCACAACCGTCAGCTGCAGGCCCGGTGGAAGGCTGACCTCGCGCGTCTGAGCACGCAGCCCAGCCCGCCCTCCACCGCGCACGGTCCGAGCCGCCTTCCTGCCGAGCGAACCGACGATCTGCGGCAGATTCAGGGGATTGGCAAGATCTATGCCGAACGGCTGGCCAGGGGAGGGTTTCGCACCTATGCGGCGATGGCCGCCGCCACCCCTGAACAGCTCCAACAGGCTTGTCCGTCGCGCGCGCCGCTGCCGCCGGACTATGCAGGCTGGATTGCAGCGGCCCGTCAACTGGTGCCATCGTATGAAACATCCTGATTTTGATGGGGAGTACCTGACCTCGGCCAGGCTGATCCTGACCCTCATGCTGGGAATGGGATGCGTTGTTTCCTTTGGCGCGGAGCTCTTTTCTTTGCCCTGGTCTGTCGTCAGCAGAACCATGTTTCTTGCAATTGTGGTTGCCTTGGTTTTTGTGGTCGGCAGGATGCTTTGTGGCTGGCGGCCACAAGTCGGAAGGTGGTTCACGCTGTTGGGACTGTCTTTGCTGGTGCACACGTATGGTCTGTGGTTGGAGATCCCTGGTGCGCTTGGCTGGGCGATCATCCCCACCGCATATGCTGCCTGCCTGGTGAGTGTTTCTGCCGCAGCCCTCATGGCCTTGGTAGAATCGGTGTGGGTGCTGCTGCTGGCACAGTTTTTGGGCGTCGAGGGAGCCCTGGCTGCGGTGGTGGCGGTCTGGGCACTCTTCTTTGCCATTGCTGCGCTCTCATATCAGACCCGCGAGCAGACGAAATGGTACGCCGGCTATTTTGAGCAGGCGCAGCGGCTTCTCGCCGACGTGTTGGACCACCGAGCAGAGCTTGTGCAGGCGCTGGACGATCTGTCCCATGCAAACCGGCAGCTGGCGTTAATGAACAGACGGGTGATTGCCTTGCAGTCGATCGCAGAGGAAGCCCAGGCCGCCAAAACTCGTTTTGTGGCTCGAGTCAGCCATGAATTTCGCACCCCCCTCAACATGATCATCGGCTTGACCGACCTGCTGATTGAAAAGCCGGAGAACTACGACGCGGTGCTTTCCCCGCGCATGCGCGATGCGCTGCGGGTCGTGCACCGCAACAGCCAGCATCTGTCGGATATGGTCAACGATGTATTGGACCTGAGCCGGATCGAAACAGATCATGTGGTTCTTCGCCGGGAACGAGTGCCCATTCGGGCGATTATCCAAGTGGCAGTGGAAGCTGTGCGCCCGCTGATCGAAAACAAACGGTTGAAGATGCATCTGGACATTCCAGAAAGTCTGCCCGATCTGTACTGTGACCGCACGCGGATCGAACAGGTGGTGCTCAACTTGCTGAGCAACGCTGTGCGCTACACCGATCACGGTTCGATCGCGATTGAAGCCAGCCAGCAAACACACCATCTCTGCGTCCGGGTCACCGATACAGGACAAGGGATTTTGCCACAGGATCGAGAGCGTATTTTTGAGCCTTTTGCTCAGGGGACCAGCACGGTATGGCGCAACAAGGGGGGAACAGGGTTGGGGCTCAGCATCAGCAAGCAGTTCATCGAACTGCATGATGGGCGCATCTGGGTGGAAAGCGAGTTGGGGGTGGGCACGACCTTTGCCTTTGAGCTGCCCCTCTCTTCCCCGATCGAACACCAGGCGCTTCTCCAGCCAGGCGCGCGGCCCGGCCAGAAAATCCAGGAGGAGTGGCTTTGGCACCCACGCCGCGCCAAGCCCCAGCTGCCTGATTCGCACCTGCGCCCGCGCATTCTGGTCTGTGATGAAGGAGGAGCGCTGTTCGATGCTTTGGAACATGTTGCAGAGGATGTGGAACTGGTGCACACGAAAGAGAAGATAGAGACGATGGCCGCCCTGCGGCTGGTTCCTGCCCATGCGCTTCTGCTCAACATGGCGACGCTGACCGAGCTGCACGGTTGGGTGGATGAAATCCCGCTGGTCTCCAAAGGAACGCCTGTGATCGGCTGTTCTGTGCCAAACAGCCTCGAGTACGCCCGTTCTTTGGGATTGGTGGGGCAGATTATCAAGCCGGTCACGCGCCCCAATCTGGCCCGTGCCTTGCAGCTGGTTGGCACCCCGGTGAGACGTGTGCTGGTCGTGGACGATGGGGCCGACGAGATAGAACTGCTGCGTCAGTTGCTGCGCGCCTTTGATGAGACCCTGACCGTCGAGACAGCCACCAATGGCCAGATGGCGTTGGCGATGCTTGCCACACACCCCCCCGATCTGATGCTGTTGGATATCGTCATGCCCGACATGGATGGCTGGCAGGTGTTGAAGGCGATGGCCAGCGACGCCGCACTCCCCAAGGTGCCCACCCTGTTTGTCTCTGCCCAGGATCCATACGAGCAGCCGCCGCGCAGCGATTTTATGGTGGTTGCTGC
>JAPLGY010000129.1:2871-5820 GCA_026389955.1 Caldilinea sp.
CGGCAGAAGGGTTTTCGATCTCTCAGCTCTTTCGCTGTTCGTTGACACTCTCGAAACTTCTTCTGCAGCCTGTGGGCAAAGTTGATCCAGGGCTCCGATGAACGCAGCGGGCCGCACGGGCTTGGCCAGGTAGCAGGCTGCTCCCAATGCCAGCGCAAGCTGTTCTTCCCGGATCACGGTGCAGACCACGACTGGGATATGTCGGGTGGCAGGGTCTTCGTGAAGCCGCATCAGCAGCCGCCACCCATCGATGTCGGGCAGCATAATGTCCAGCACGATGAGGTCGGGAGCGAGGTCCAGCACCGCAGCAGAGAGCTGCCCTCCCTGCGCGATCGACACCAGATGATAGCGCGTCCCGATCGTGGCGTCGCGATAAAAGCCCACAATATCTTCGTTGTCATCGACGACCAGCACTTTGACCTTCCCGATGGCTGGCGTGGTGATCCAGATGTAGGCACGCTCTGCTTCGAGCAGGGTTTCGACGGCAACATCTTTGGCCGTAGGCAGACCCCGCCCCAGGTCGGCTTTTCTCAGCCCGGGCTGGGCGACTGCCCCGGCCAGGGATATCCGGGCGTTGCCGTTCTCCAGCCGGGCATAAAGGGCAATCTCCCCTTTCACAACGTGTGTGGCCAGGTGGGTCAGGGCCGAAAGCAGGATCTGGTGGAGCAGCACAGGGTGAACCGGCGCGACCAGATTGGGCTGGACGGAGATGAGCTTCACAGTGACTGGTTGGGTGAAGGGCATGGCCTGCAGCAGTTCCAGCACGTCATGGATGACTTCGTTGACCACAGCATTCACGCTGGGTGCCTTCGACGCCAGGCTGTGCACCTCTCGCTGAAGCTGAGTATTCCAGTCCGTCTCGTTGAGAAGGGGGGCAGCTGTCGGGAGAGCTGGCGCGATCTGGGCGTTTTGTGGCCAGAGTGCCACGGTCAGCGCCTCGATCGCGCTGGGCTGCAGGCGATTGACGGTCCGTCGGCTGACGTTCAGCTGATAGGCAGTTTCCTCCTGTGTGAGCTTCAGCTGAAAGCGGCTGTGCAGCAGATCGTAGCGCAGCGCCACGTAGGCGCTCGGGGGGGTGTCTGCTGGCGGTTTGAGACGTTCGATGCCGGCGAGGATCAGCCCCCACAGCGCAGCCTTGCCTTCATGGGCAGGACAGCCGAGGGCGTTTAGGAGCCCTTCTGCAGGCCGATAGTCAGGGTCGTGGAGTCTGACCAGCGCAGTCTTGAACTCTTTGGCAAAGGCATCGTAGGTGAGCATGTCTGCAGATTGGCACAACTCTGGCACAAAACTGGCGTGGACGTGTGGCGACAGTCCCTCCTATACTATAGCAAGACCTCAAGCTGTGTCAAAGCAAAATCGCAATGTGAAGTTTCTGCAACCCACGTTGGGATCAGGGGTTCGTTCAACTACAAAGGAGAGTGTAAGATGGATGGAAAAATGTTGAGTCGACGAGAGATGCTGCGCCTGACCGCAGTGGTGGCTGCCGGCGCCAGTCTGGCTGGCTGTCTGCCGTCGCCAGGCAGCCAGTCGACAGGGGAGGGGGCCGGCCAGCCAGCGGCTGCGGATGTGACCATCAGTTTTATGGGATGGGGCGGGCCCGAAGAAAGCCAGGCGGTGCTCGACCTGATCACGCTGTTCGAGGGAGAGAACCCTGGCGTCAAGGTCACCTGGCTGCACACCCCTGAAGACTACATGTCGAAGCTGACTTCCATGGTGGCTGCCGGCACGCCCCCAGACACCTTGTTCACTCCCCAGGATTACTACAAGACGATCTGCAAACAAGGGTTGATGCTGGACATCCAGGATTATCTGGACGCCGACTCTGAGATCGAGGTTGAGAGCTATTTCCTGCAGCCGCAGGAGGACAGCCGCTCTGCCTACGAAGGCCGGTGGCACGGCATTGGCTGCTGCTGGGTCGGCGGCCATATCTTCTACAACAACGAAATGTTCCAGGAGGCTGGCATCGAGCCCCCCTCCACAGACCCGGAGAAGGCTTGGACGTGGGACCACTTTATCGAGGTGGCGAAACAGTTGACCTTGGACAGCCAGGGACGACACCCCGATGACGCCGGGTTTGACCCCCAGGACATTGTGCAGTGGTGGATCGACCACCAGACCGGCGGCTATTTCCCAGAGACCTTCCTGCTGCAAAACGGCGTACAATCCTACGACGAAAGCACGAACCGCTTCAATTTTGCCGAGCCGGCCGCTGTGGAAGGGCTGCAGAATGTGGCTGACCTGATGCACAAGCACCACGTCGCGCCGTTGGGCTCCAATCTCAAAGATCTGGGCATGAGCAACACCCAGATGCTCGAAAACCGCAAGCTGGCCATGGCTGTCGATGGCACCTATGCTCTGGCCTGGACCCACAAAATCAATGCCGACCTGGGGGTTGCCTGCCTGCCCAAGATGAAGCAGACCGGCACCGTTGCGGTGGCCGATGTGCGGGCCGCCATGAAGGCGACCCAGCACCCCGATGAAGCTTACAAATGGGTGCGCATGACAGCCAACCCAATCTACCAGAGCACCTTCCTCAAAATTGGGCTTTGGTGGCCCAACCAGACCGCACTGATGACCCCCGAGGGGCTGGAAAGCTGGATCAGCGAACGCAAGAGCCCGACCGAAGGCATCCACCCTGCAGGCTATTATGACCTGGTCGACAAGTATGTGCGCAACCACACCCAGGCCTGGCTCTGCCCTGCTGGCTTTGCCGAGGCGAAGCAGGTCATCTTCTCGGCGCTCGAGAGTGTGTGGAACGGCACGAAGACAGCCGAAGAAGCGATGGCGGGCAGCATCGACAACGCCAACGAGATTCTCGCCAGCAGCTAAGGTGCCGGCCAGCGGCTTGCGGTGGAGAGGTGCCCGCCCTCTGCCCCAAAGTGCCTTGGCCGCTGCACCTGGAGATGTTCAAGGCGAACTCCTCCAGCGCCACCGGCCGGTGGCGCTGGA
>JAPLGY010000335.1 GCA_026389955.1 Caldilinea sp.
AAGGCCGGGGTGATGCCGGCGCTCGAACAACTCGGCTTCCACGTCGTCGGCTACGGCTGCACGACCTGCATCGGCAACAGCGGCCCGCTGCCCGAGCCGATCAGCCAGGCGATCAAGCAGGGGGATCTGGTAGCTGCCGCAGTGCTTTCGGGCAACCGCAATTTTGAAGGGCGGGTCAGCCCGGATGTGCGGGCCAATTTTCTGGCCTCGCCGCCGCTGGTCGTGGCCTACGCCATCGCCGGCACGGTCCACATCGACCTGGCCAGCGAACCGCTCGGCTACGACCCCAACGGCAACCCGGTCTATCTGAGCGACGTCTGGCCAAGCCAGGATGAGATCCAACAGACTCTCCGCCGAGCCCTCCGGCCAGAGATGTTTCGCGAACAATATGCCAATGTCTTCGACGGCAACCCAGAGTTCAACGCTGTGGCGGTGAGCGGCGGCGAGCTTTTCGACTGGCAGGAGACGAGCACCTACATCAAGGAACCGCCTTTCTTCACGATCGAGCGGGAAGTGCCGCCGGTGCGGCCGATCGTCGGCGCGCGCGTGTTGGCGGTCATGCCAGACAGCACGACCACCGACCACATCAGCCCGGCCGGCAACATTGCGCGCAACAGCCCGGCCGCCCGCTATCTGACCGAACATGGGGTGCCGCGCGAGGAGTGGAACAGCTATGGTTCGCGGCGTGGCAACCACGAGGTGATGATGCGCGGCACCTTTGCCAATATCCGCATCAAAAACCAGCTGTTGGAGGGCGAAGAAGGGGGCGACACCTACTATCTTCCGACGATGGAAAAGCTGGCGATCTGGGACGCTGCGGCCCGCTATCTTGCCGACGGCACCCCGCTGATCGTGCTGGCGGGCAAGGAGTACGGCACCGGCTCCAGCCGCGACTGGGCGGCCAAGGGCGTCCAGCTGCAGGGGGTGCGCGCCGTGATCGCCGAAAGCTTCGAACGGATCCACCGCAGCAACCTGGTGGGGATGGGCGTGCTGCCGCTGCAGTTCAAAGCCGGTGCCAGCGCCGGGAGCCTGGGGCTGACAGGCTTTGAGGTCTACGACCTCCTCGGCCTGGACGAGAAGATGGTGGCTGGCCAGGAGTATACGGTGCGGGCCACCGCAGTCGACGGACGGGTGACCGAGTTTACAGTCGACAGCCGAATCGACACCCCAGTGGAAGTCAACTATTACAAAAATGGCGGCATCCTGCAGACTGTGCTGCGCAAGATGGCAAACTGAAGGAACAATCCATGGACGTCTCTATCCCCTCCTACGCACTCTCGGGCTGGGATCTGTCCCGGCTGCTGGCCGAGCCAGACGAGGCCGAGATTACCCGCCAGCTGGCCGATCTGGAGGAAGAGGTTGGCTCCTTTTCTGGGCTGCGCGAGCGGCTGGAGGGCCAGACGGTCACTGCCGCCGACCTGCGCGCCGCTGTGCAGCGCTATGAGTCGATCGCACGCCGGACGGCGACGTTGGGTGCCTATGGCGGGCTTTGGTTTTCCGCCGACACCCAGTCGACCGCAGCGGTAACCTTTCAAAACCGCATGCAGCAGGTGCTGACTGCGGTCCAGAACCGCCTGCTCTTCTTTGAGCTCTGGTGGAAGGGGCTCGACGATGTGGCCGCAGCCGGCCTGCTGCCAGACCCAGCAGCCGACCCTGACTATGCCTTTTTTCTGGAGGATCTGCGCCGCACCCGCCCCTTCATGCTCGACGAAAGGTCTGAACAGATCATCAACCTCAAGGATGCAGACGGGATCGAGGGGTTGATGACGATCTACACGATGCTGACCAGCCGGCTCGAGTTCAAGCTCACCGTCGACGGGGTCGAGCAGACGTTGACCCGGGATGCGCTGATGGGCTATGTGCGGTCGCCGAATCCGGCGCTGCGCGCGGCCGCCTATCGGGAACTTTACCGGGTCTACGGCGCCGAATCCAAAATTCTGGCCCAGATCTACAACAACCGTGTGCGGGACTGGCACAACGAGCAGGTGGAGCTGCGCGGCTATGCGACGCCGCTGGCGGTGCGCAACGTCACCAACGATGTGCCGGACGCTGCGGTAGCTGCGCTGCTCGACGTAGCACGCCGCAACGCGACGGTCTTTCAGCGCTATTTCCGGCTCAAGGCCCAGTGGCTGGGGCTGGAAAAACTGCGCCGCTCCGACATCTACGCGCCGCTGGCCTCCTCTGACCGCACGCTTGATTTTACGGACGCCGCCACACTGGTGCTGGATACCTTTCGGCGTTTTGACCCGGCGGTAGCCAGGCAGGTCCAACGGGTCTTCGACGACCGTCATATCGACAGCGAGGTGCGCAAAGGCAAGCGAGGAGGCGCCTTCTGCTATACCGTGCGCCCCGATTTGACGCCGTATGTGTTGATGAACTACACGGGCAAGGTGCGCGACGTAGCGACGCTGGCCCACGAGCTGGGCCATGCGCTGCACAGCATGCTTGCCGAGCACCACTCGATCCTGACCCAGCATTCGACGCTGCCGCTGGCCGAGACCGCTTCGGTCTTTTCTGAAATGCTGTTGACCGAGCGGCTGTTGGCCGAGGAAAGTGACCCGCTGGTTCGCCGGGATCTGCTGGCCGCCGCCGTCGACGACATCTACGCGACCGTCGGTCGACAGGCCTTTTTTGTCCTCTTCGAGCAGGCAGCACACCAGGCCATCCTGGAGAATGCCTCGAGTGACCAGCTGAACGAGCTCTATATGGCCAACCTGCGCGAGCAATTTGGCGACAGCGTCGAGATCGGCGAAGAATTCCAGCACGAGTGGGTCAGCATCCCCCATATCTATCACACCCCATTCTACTGCTACGCCTACAGTTTTGGCCAGCTGCTCGTGCTGGCGCTCTATCGTCGCTACCAGCAGGAGGGGGAGGCCTTCAAACCCGGCTATCTCAAACTGCTGGCCTACGGCGGTTCGGCACACCCAGAGCAGATCTTGCGGGAGGCCGGTGTGGACATTGCCGACGAAGCCTTCTGGCAAGGTGGGTTCGATGTGATCAGCGCCCTGATCGACGAATTGGAAGCGATGTAGCGGGGACGGCCGAAGGTGAATTTTTGGATGACAAGAAACTACCCGGCCCATGTTCTCTATATGGCCCACGGCTGGCTGTCTGCGCAGGAACAGCAGGCGCTGCAAGAGGCGCTCTCCGCCGTGCAAGCGGGGCTCTCCGGCACAGAGCTGCCGCCGCTCTGCTGGACGCTGGTCACCAACCAGAAGGCTGCGTTTTTGGCGGGCCGAGACCGAGCCCCCCAGATCGCCGTCGTCGAGTTTGG